>JABWCP010000021.1 GCA_013360215.1 bacterium
GCTTTGGATCCATCCTTTACGGCGGCGTCCAATCAGCCCGGTATAGCGACCCTCTTGCTCAATAAGCTGGAGGCCTTGGCTAAACTCTACTGATCGCTTTACACAAAACCTTTCCACTACACACAACCCCGTTGATGAGACGGGGTTGTGTGCTTTTGTCTGAGGCAAAACAGAAAGCAATCGTATGTTGCAATTGTTGCTGGAATACTATGATCGCATTTTTCTACGATTCGTTTTTTAATTACGTTAGATAATAAATCATTTGCAGAGTGATAATATTGAAAAAATCAACGTGCGAATGCCAGTAACGGGCATCAATGAGTCGAAAGATTTATTGATGCAATAGTTTAAAGAGCATAAGTACATTTCTATCTTAGAATAAACAATTGGCTTAAAATATTGTTGAAAATCGGTCATAAGAGCATTTAACAAACAGATCTATGTAAATACTATACAATGATGTGTTATTAGATATTATTTGCACTATATTCATGTAATACGATAGTGACTGAGTGGATACGCAGAAAATGAAAAATAAAAAAATCACAGTTTGGGTAGTTGAAGATAATGATGCCATGCGAACTACGTATGCAGAGCTTATCAATTCGGCATCCAATATGCGGTGCATCGGAAATTTTGACGCGGCCGAAGAAGCGATCGAAGCATTGTCGGCGCAAGAACATCCGGATGTGATCATGATGGATATCGAATTGCCGGGTATCAACGGCATCGAAGCGGTACGCCGTATCAAAGAAAAGGCGCCGGCAATTAATATCATCATGCAAACGGTTTATGAAGATAATGAGAAAATTTTTCAATCCATCTGTGCAGGCGCTACGGGATATATGCTCAAACGCACGCCGGCTGAAAAGATGATCGAAAGTATCTACGAAGCACATACCGGCGGTGCTCCTATCAACGCCCAAATCGCGCGCAAAGTGCTAACCATGTTTGCTCAGGAAATGCGCCCATCCGGTGCGGATTATAATCTCACAGTTCGTGAAAAAGAAATTCTCCAGAACCTCGTATCCGGACTTACCATCAAAATGATCGCCGATAAACTTTCGATCTCGGCCATGACCGTAGGCACACACGTCAAAAAAATTTACGCCAAACTGCAAGTAAGCTCCCGCGGTGAAGTTGTAGCTAAAGCAATTCAGGAAAAATTAGTTTAATCCGATACGCGTTATCCCATGCTTATGGGATTGAAGCCTCAAGGTCTAATGACTAATTTTCATAAAAACAGGAGGCGGACATGCGTACGTTTTTAATCTTTGCTATTATATTCGCGGTTATGTTTTCATCATGTGATCCGACTGATGATAAAGAAAACTCATCGAAGATTCCTTTTAATGGTGCACGATGGGCGGATTCCGTTGTCGGAATGAGTTCAGAATATTATCCGGCCGTAGCTTCATGGAATGCCGTCGAAGCATTGGGAGAACCTAATGTATATCC
The DNA here is from genome assembly GCA_013360215.1 of bacterium. Taxonomy (NCBI): domain Bacteria; species bacterium. The sequence goes on from JABWCP010000021.1 coordinate 1,459, forward strand.
GGATTACGGTGATATTCCGTACGCATGGACTTCACAAACGCAAGACGGTCAACGTGAATATTTGGAGCTCGGTTTTTTTTCCAATCCGCAACCTGTAGCTTCTATTGCAATTTTCGAAACTTATAATCCGGGTGCGATTGACACACTGTATGTCATGAACCCCAATAACAATCTTTGGGAAATTGTCTGGAGTGATAGCGCACATGACCGTGGTGATTCGAGTCGAATTTTTATTGCCAGCTTTGCGAAAACCCCATTTAATGTTTCAGTAATTCGTATCGCCATTAATTCACCGAAAGTAATCAGCTGGAATGAAATTGATGCCGTCGCGATGGCGCAGGAAGAAATTCCCCCGTTCTACGACGACAGCACCGGTTTTTACAGTAAAGATTAAGGTGTAGCGGGTTTGGCTTGCAAGCGACGAATAGCGTTTTCAAGCGTCGGAGTATACGAGGATTGATTTTTGAGCAATTGTGCAGCGCGTTCATATAAAGTGAGCGCGTTTTCTTTTTGATTGAGAGATTCCATTATCGCAGCTCGGGCATAAAATAAACGACCGTAATAAGTCACAAAAAAACGCGCCATGCGATCTTTGTTGATCGCCTCATCGGTAAAAATTTCGGTTCGGATATTCGTATAATCTAAAGATGTGGGACGAATCATATCCGTGCGTAAACGAATCGCGGTTAATACCGATTCTTTATAATATTTTTCAGCAATGCCTTTGGGCGGATCGTACGTGAGGTAAACAGAACGACCCGATTGCATCCAGTTATCAATCAAAGCGTTGATCATGCGCTCGTATCGCCGTTGAATATAATGGCCATCAAATTTTTCGCCGGCTTCAAACGGTTTCACGGCATCTAAAAAATCATCAATTTCTTTTTTTATCAGTTCGGTCGATTCAGGGTGGTGATCACGGAGCATCTGGATATACCAACTTCGCCGGAGTAATTCCTGATCTATCATAAAAAGATCCGGTCTTCTTTTTTCGACCTGCTGATAATAGAAAAAAGGAAAAACCAATGGATCCCAATTTCCGATCACGAGCGCATTAGAGTCTGTGACTGAAAAGATATTTTCGGCGAAGCATTCCGTAAAACGATACTGATGCATATCGTTTCGTTTGTAGTTTTCAGGAAGATGCCACAAGCATGCTATTGCCAGCAATCCTGCTGCAATATAAGTCACTCGCGAAGGCCATTGTGCAGCCAAGGATATAATTCCTAAGACAACTAAAACGGCGACGATCATATACGAAGGAATATAGAATACGGACACCAGCGCTTTGTTTTCAGCGCTGACTAAGGGATTGCCGGTAGTCACGTCAAAATTGGTAAGATAGGTCGTCACCGGTGCGGTGAAAAACCAAAATACTAAAACAAATAGCAAAAGAGAACGATGACGCTTCCATAAAAAAACTAAAGCCGGAAGTACCAAGACAAGAATCGGAGAAAACCACTGTTCGCCGAGCAGCGAAAAATATGCCTTAAGCTGAGAGATAAACTTAACTAGCGTTTGTGTTTCGTTAAGTTGGTATTGATGGCGAGCAATAACGCGCCAAAAATTGGTCCATGTCTCGGGATTACCCCAATCCATCATCGGATTTCGTGCCGACGCTAATGGTAAATAAATAAAACAAGTAAGCCCGAGGATCATCAAACCTGTTGCGATAGCTATTCTTTTCAGGTTTAATATAAAATTACGATCTGTAATGAATGCCAACATTACGAGCGGTGGCAAAAGTACAAGTGTGGTGGTATGGTTGCTCAGGGACAGTCCCAAAACAAAACTTAAAAGATAAAAATATCGCGAGCGTTCATTGTTGCTTGTTTCGCACAACCATAACGTGGTTAAAAGTAGGATTAACCCTGTAAAAAAAATGTGAAGACCATATACTTCGGCGATAACCGATTGCTCCCAAGCTTCAGAGGATGTCGCGGTAAGAACCGCGGTTAGCACCGAGAATAGAAATCCGAGCAATGGGTTTTTTAAAATATCGATATATGTAAGACGCAACCAAAGAAAAAATGCCCACGCAATCAAAGCGGCACCGCTGGCAGAAAAAAAAGCAGAAGCCATATTAACGCGGTAAGCGATATGGCCAAAAGGGAGCCACGTAAAAAGATGTGAAAGTAGCGTCCAGAGTGGATAACCGGGCTGATGGGGAATACCTAGGTGTGCGGCGGCGGCGATTAGTTCGCCGCTGTCTTCAAACGTCACTGTGGGCGCTAGCGTATATACGTGTAGAGTCAGAAGCGCTACAAACGAAACTAAAATGGCTCCAATAAAAAAAACACTAGGGTATCGTTTTAACATGAAAAGCCGTCATGCCCATAAATAATGATCATTCCATCATAAGCAAAAGTCAAAAATTCATCAAGGCCAATTCGAAGCTCTTAATAGCATGTATTTTTAACGTTGACCAAAGTTTGGCATCCACAAATGAATTGATATACCCATCCATATTTCGCGTCCGGGCTCATACATTGTTCCATCACGAAACCGTACCTTGTATTGACTGTATCTACGATCTCGTATGTGGGTTGGAAGTGATTGAAAATCGGATGTTGCAAGGTAGCCATTATCATTGGCTTGACCAGTGGCGGGAAAAACAGTAACCGGGTTTTTATTGTTTAGAAGGTTAGTGCATTCAATAAATATACTAAACTCAGTATTATCTAACTTAAAGGACTTTGTGAGTTTTAGATTAACTTTTCTGGACGAAGGGGCCGTTTCGGAGAGCGGATCCGAGCTTATTGATGGTGGGATGCCGGTTATATCGGATGGATTTACTTCGGTTCTTGAATACGGAAATCCGCTAGCGGAAGTATATTCAACAAACAATGTAGAATGCGACAATACCGTTGTTGGAGCCGATTGGTCGAAATGGATGATACTTTGAATATTGAAGCTAAGTGGACGTGTATGTATCAGCGGCATAGAAACATTGCGTTGCCAACCTAACCAAACCGCGCGAAAACCCTCGGTGTCAAAACTATTGCCTTCCGCTTTTGAGTTAATAAACTGTCCAAATAGCCGTACGTCCCAAAAAAGCGTTAGTGGTATTTTAGCGCCGACGGACAATCCCTGAATAGAGAAACTTCTTTGGTTATCAATGACGATAGTTGAATGGGGTTGCGTAAGCTGTGAATTGATACTCATGCTCTTTTGTACATCGATTAAAAAGACTCGGAAATCAATTGTCCCGCCGTTATGGGTTTTCATCTGAGCGCCTGCATCCATTGAAAAAACCTTGGGCAACTGTAGTGACGGATTGCCTAAGGTTAATGCATACGGTCCTAGGTTTATCATTTGAGCCAACAGCTCTGAATTAACATACCAATTTTTTAATCCTGGGTTTTGACGGTACCAACCGATATGCGAACTTGCCGTTAAACGCTCGGATAGTAATGTTTGGATAGAGAAGCGTGGCATCAGGGCCGTAATCGAATTAACGTCCGCAAAATCGTTTGTGTGAATGAATCCATCACTACCTGTGGGGTTGATAGGGTTTTTAAACATTCGCGCATCGGTTTTCAACCAAAGTGCATGTAATCCAATGGATGCATTAATATTATTTTCATGTAGATGATATTCTGCAAAAGCATTTTTTTCCACTGGTTTGCGAGCGCCATTCATCCCTGATACTGTTTTTATCAGCTCCAGATTATCCGTTAAAGTATAACCGATCAGATCGTTTGGTTGATTTAAATAATCAATAATATTGGCATGTCGGATCTCATGAATTGTATAAGAAACCCCGCCGACCAGCAGATCATTGCGTTCCGGAATTTTAAATGAAGCTTGTGTAAAATAACGCGTTGTTTGGGTTTCTCGTTTCGAAAACAAATATGGTCCCGCGCCTATATCAAAAAACAAATTGTCATTGAAATAGGTTCGTCCGCCCGTCGTACCGGTTCCATAAGTCTGCAAATTTCGAATTGCATAATTATCGGACCGGAACAAACGTCGGTCGGCCATCCGATCTTTGTAAGAGTAGTTCCAAAAACCAGCAAGTACTTCGATTGATTTATTGCATTTCCAAAAAGTCTGCGCTGTAAAATCACTAGAACTTGAGGTTTTTCTATATCCGCCACGTTTACTTAAAAGATATCTTGAGTCGAACAGGTTACTTTTTTGTTCGTTATATGTATGCGCAATCTTAATCGTGTAATTTTTACTAAAAAGAAGAGTTCCTTGCATATATGTATAAAGTCCGTGGTCGCTGTTGACTTCATAGTCACGTGCGCCGTTTTTGTAACCACGCCAAACGACCGTATCCTTAGGTTTGAACACGCCCTGCTGATCCCAATAGTACTCACTATTACCTTGTTTAATCTGATATTGAGGTATCCCGACGACACTGGGATCGCTATCATCGAAGGATTCACTTTCAGCGGCAGCGTACAGATAAAATAAGCCTGGGATTACCGGGCCCGAAATATCTGCATCAAAGCTACGTTTACCGTAACTTGAGAATCCGATTTTTTCAGAAAAAGCATCCGTCATGCCTGACGTTGAAAGCGACCATCGGTCAGTACCTTCTTTGGTTTGAATGTCAATCTGGTGATTATACATCCCAATAGAGGTATTCGTTCCGCCTTCATGTATAGTAACAGATCGTATGGCGCGATGCGGTATGCGCAAATGCGGAAGTCCATCCGTAATATCTGAGATGAGATTTCCGTTAACCGAATAACCTGTCGCATAATCAAAATCAGACCGAACATGATAACGCCGTGTTCTTTCACTTTTACCATTGCTCGTGGATACTGCAGCGGGTAAATGGAGAAGATAATTTTCAACATGCTTTCCTGTCATTACGCTCTGTTGTTTGCTACTTATTGTCTGTATGCCGTATCCATCGAAAGACACATGACTGTAATTGGTCGAATAAATACCGTAACCATTACGTTCAGTTTTTAAGAGTTTTATGTGGATGCTTAGAGTTTCGTGCCGTCTAGCAAAAACATCAGGTAATGCCCCTATCGAAGTTTTATGATGAGACAATTGGATATCGTAAACACCATCAGTTTGAATGGAAATGGAAACATAACCGTTTCCATCCGTTCTTAATGTTTGATGGGTGATGTTCGTTTGAATATCGATGTCCGCTATGGGAGCATTATTAATATCAACCACGGTTATTTGAATTTCGCCTGCATTGATAGAAAATGCATAAAGCATAAATGCGAATGCATACGCACGGTAGATTCTATATTGCATGTTCCCCCCTAAAAAAAGTAATTTTATATACAGTAGTACGGTAAAATCATAAAAAATTACAAAATTATTTTTTAATAAATCACTATGTATTTCAAAAGAGAAGCTTTTCTATCGTATGCCAATCTACTAATAAGTCACCTCAAGTCCGATCAATAACTCCCGCCCCGGTTCATACATCAGACCATTTCGAAAATGTGCCTTATACTGAGGGCGGCGGCGATTTTGTTGATCACTGGAATAAGAGTAGAATTCCGTAGTTTGTAGAAATCCGTTATCATCCGGCTTTCCAGTAGCGGTGAAAACAGATACGGGGTTTTGGGTATTAAATAAGTTCGTACATTCTAAGAAAATAATTGCTTGGAACTTTCTATAGTGAAACGATTTACCAAGTTTAAGATCTATGGTAAACATATCATCGGATCGTCGGCTATTTTGCTTTGCCGTAGAATGGCTTGATGGTATTCCTAGTACGACAATGGGGGCCACGGTAGTTGGTGTATATAACGCGCCGTCCTTCTTAGTTACACGGAGACTTCCATAACTGTGTTTTAACCACCAAACGGGAGCGGTATCGTCAAAATGAATCGTACCCATCCCACCCATGTGCCATTCCTTTTCGTGATTGGCAGATTGTTTTAGTTTTGCAGGGCTTGAAGGGCTTGAAAAACCCAGCCAAGCTGCGCGAAATCCCCCTGCGTTATAAAAATAACTCTCTTCCGCTTCCTGCACTCCGGAGTAACCGATCAACGTGATATGATCTTGCACTTCGAGCGAGGCATCTAAAATAAATCCTGTTGTATTAAAGTTTGAAACGGCTCCATACATCATTAAACTGTTCGGAAATGAAACAATACTGCTTTGATTGATTCGGTCCTTTGTTTTTTGTCGGTACCAACTACCGCCGACATTGAAATCGGAGTTTATCTGCATACGCCCGCCGATATCAAACGTTCCAACTTTTGAGGGTTGAAGCGTTGAGTTACCTAGGATTGTTGCAAACGGAGGAGCAAGAGATTGGCGTTCCAAAAAAGACGTACTATGATAGCGGTACTTGATCTGGTCTGCAAAGTAATACCATCCATAATGACTGAAAACAACTATACCTTCTGACACATCGGCAGTGATACCGATCCGTGGTAATATTTTATAATACGTGGATTCTGTTTTTTTATAATCATCATCAGTGATAATTTGATCATGGCCTGCAGGATAGTGGTAATCTTTGATTTGATCTGTTCCAAATTGTATTCGGCGGTAGGCAAAGCCAAACGAAGCCGTTAGCTTGTGATTTTTAAACGTGGCTTCCGAATACGCATCCCAAATGACGGGTTGCTTTGCGCCATCTTTTCCGCTATTTTTTTCTTTGAGATCAAAGTTTGTCGTAACAGTATATCCATAAATGTCATTAGCCCCATTTATGGGATTTTCATAATCGTAGATCATGGCGGAGCGATATGTTCCCGCTGTTCGACTAATTCCTGATTCTATGCTCAGCGACTCCGTTGCCCGGTAATTAGCTGTGATAGATTCGGTATGGACTGTAGACTCGTTTTGCTCAAACATGGCATGCCCGGTGGCGCCGATATCGTAAAAAAGGTTGTCGTTAAAATAAATACGATGCCCGGTACTGCCAATTATCAAATTCTCTATATTATTTAAAGCGTAGGATGTTGACTTAAAAAGTCGTCGGTCCGCGTTTTTTTTATGGGTTGATATATACTGCGTTTTACCACTAACTTGCCACTGTTCGTTAATATGCCATGTTGCAGATGATTGTATTGCAAACGCCGTATTTTCTGTTCGTGGCGCTCCTTCGGGTGAAAGCAATTGAGGCATGGTAAACCAATTACGTGCATAGTGTGAATACAATCCCGATACATCAAAGATAATATTCCGAGTTAGCGGCACCGTAAAACGGGTGTACGCATTGATCGTCTTGCGTGCATTACTGCGCCCTGGACGCGGTCCGTATTGGGAAGATTTCCAAATGACGGTGTCTTTACCTCCTGACCCATGCTTGATCTTGTAATCTGGAACGCCAACAACACTCGGGTCATTGTCGTCGGTGTTTTCATATTCTGCCGCGCTGTAGAAATAAAGTTTTTTTGGTATAATAGCGCCTGAAATTTCACCGTCGAACTGACGGTATCCATAGGAAGTGCCGCCCAACCAAGCTACCGGTTTATCCGAACGAAAAGAACCTCCAAAAGTTAATCGATCCGAACCTTGTTTGGTTTGAATGTCGGCAACCTGAGAAAAATTACCTGAACGGATGTCGGCGGCCCCTTCTTGGAGAAGTACGGACATAATGGCGCGGTGCGGAACTTGGAGATGTTTTTGTCCGTCAAAAAGATCGTTTATCCATTGGCCGTTGACTCTGAATCCTAAAGCCTCATCAATATTAGAACGGACATGAATATAATCGCGGTAGGTCTGAAGAGGATTAACCACATTTATGCGAGCAGCTATTTCCGTGCTTTCAAAGTCTTCGCGCGGTGTACGACTGGTATAAATTGCACCCGGCATATTGAGTAGAAAACCTTCCGCATGACGACCGGTGAGTTTGTTTTGAGATCGTGATGTTTGCAATCGTACGGTATAAGGAAAGGCGTTTTGTACGGTCGACGAAAGCTGCATAGTTTGCGATGCCAGCGAAGCTTGCGTTTCGTCCAAGACGATTTCGATAGACGTTGCCGGATATCGGCCAACAAAAACTTCAAAAGGTTCGTCAACGGTCAGAGTTTCCGTTGTGATCTTGAGTTCATATACACCTGTCGGCAACAAATAAAAATGAACTACGCCTTCCTCATTGCTTTGACTGGCATACGGCGTTTGAAGAAGTTCGATCAGCGCGTGACGGAAAGGATCACCTTGGGGGGTTCGCAGGTGGACGATCAATTCTCCAAAGTCCCCGGCGAAGGCCGCCGATGAAAAAACAGCACTGAAAAATGCTGCACGAAGAAAATGTAATAATGACATGGATTTTCCCTCAGATAAAGTCAAAAACAGAATGAGATTTGATAAAAGCATGGTAAGGTTAATTTAGGTATGATTTAAAAACAAGAGTAAAGACGGGTCACTTTGAAAAAAACGACATGCGTTATCAAATAGCTGTATCTCAAAATACAATAAGCGCGTTATTTCAATGCAACTCAAAAGTTTAGTATAGAGCGAGTTTAGAGGATTGTTTGAACTCTTTTCAGTCTTGGCGATGTTGTGAAACTAGACTGAAGGTAAGAGATGAAAAAGTGAAAAAATTTTTTTATAAATATTCTTTGACAATCACAGGCTACTATTCTATCTTAGCCGCCATTCGGAAATTATGGATTAATAACTGTTTAATTCCACATTTAGAGAAAGTTCGCCACGGGATGAAAGAAATCCTGAAATCTTATCTGACACTGACCAAACCGACGATTATGTTGCTGGTTGTTTTTACGGGCGCGACGGCATTAATCGTTGAAGGCAGTTTCTTACATGAGCCGGTGAAATTTATTCTCGTACTGGTGGGTTTGTATTTAACCGGCGGTTGCGCCAACGGACTGAATCAGTTTTTTGAACGCGATATTGATGCAAAAATGGAGCGTACCAAAAGCCGCCGCCCGTTGCCGGGCGGAATCCTGAGCCCGATGCACGCGCTGATTTTTTGCTCGATTATCGGTATCTCCGGCGTGATTCTCTTCGCCGTGGTTTTCAACTGGCTCACGGCCATCTTATCTTTAGCGACTATTTTATTTTACAGTTTCTTTTATACCCTTTATCTCAAGCCCAATACGTCACAGAATATCGTTATCGGCGGTGCGGCAGGGGCGATGGCCCCGGTCGGTGCATGGGCCGCTGCGACCAATACAATGGCACCGGCGCCGTGGATCATGTTTCTGATCGTGTTTTTTTGGACGCCGCCGCATTTTTGGGCGTTGGCACTGTTTTGTAAAAACGATTATATCAAAGCCAAATTACCGATGATGCCCGTCGTCAAAGGCGATGACAGTACACTCCGTCAAATGTTTTATTATTCTCTCGTGCTGGTAGTTACCACACTGGCTCTTATTTTCTTCAAATCCGGTTGGATTTATGCCGTTACGGCGATTATCCTCGGTTTCTTCTTTGTAAAAAAAGCGTACGACGCTATGAAATATAAAACTGAAAAAATCATTCGCGGTCTTTTTGGTTATTCCATTGTGTATCTTTTTGCGCTTTTTTTGGCCATGATAGTGGACAGTCTCGTCGCTTAAGTGACGAACAATCTAGGTAATTCTTTGCATTTGTAAAGAATTTGTAAAATTGGCTTGCAAGTTTAGACATGGCCGTCTAAATTGCTGTCCCGTGAACCTTAATTGATGTCCCCCGAGTTTGACTGTTAGAAGTTTTTAAGATTATCCACCGTTTAATTATTCATTAATGAGGAGACCTCAGTGGCTCAGATATTCCCAAAAAGGGCAAACAAGACTCCGATTTTAGCTGCCGCCGCTTTGGGATTTTTGGGTATGGCCGTGACCGGTTTTTTCTGGTACTACGGTTCGCCTAAATTTACCGATGTAGGCTACAGGCCTGTACAACCTGTTCCGTACAGTCACAAATTGCATGCAGGTGATCTCGGCATGGACTGCCGGTATTGCCACGTAGGTGTTGAAACCGCCGCGGCTGCCATGGTGCCGCCGACGGCTACGTGTATGAACTGTCACAAACTTGTTCTGCCGCAAAGTGAAAAACTTTTGCCCGTGCGAGAGAGTTTTGCCAACAATACGCCGATTCAATGGGTCAAAGTTCACAAGATCCCTGATTATGCGTACTTCAATCACAGCATTCACGTCAATCGCGGCGTGGGCTGCGAATCCTGTCACGGCAATATCGCGCAGGAAGAAGTGGTCCAGCAGCGTCAACCCCTCAGTATGAGCTGGTGTCTGGACTGCCATCGTAATCCCGATCAGCATCTCCGCGATCTTCAAAGCGGAGTCAAAGTAACGGATATGAATTGGACCCCGCCGGCCGATCAAGCCAAGTTTGCTGCACGTATCAAACAAGAGAAAAAAATTGCACCCCCAGAAGATTGTTCAGGATGTCACCGATGAGCCAAAAGACTACACTTACACAAAACGGTAAAGAATACTGGCGCAGCCTGGATCAGCTCGCCGACACGCCCGAATTTAAAGAATTCGTGCAGCGTGAATTTCCGGAGCAAGCTTCGGAAATGAGTAATCCGGTTACGCGCCGTACTTTCTTAAGCCTCATGGGCGCTTCGATCGCCCTTGCCGGTCTCGCGGGTTGCCGCCGTCCGGTCGAAAAAATTATTCCTTATGTTATTAAACCCGAAGAGATCATTCCCGGCGTAGCTGAATATTTCGCCACGGTCATGCCTTTCGGTACCGGCGCCTACGGTGTTGTGGCCAAAAGCCATGAAGGGCGTCCGACCAAGGTCGAAGGTAATGAAAAACATCCTTCGTCCCTCGGCGCGACCAATGCCTATGCTACGGCTTCCGTACTCAATCTCTATGATCCCGACCGTTCAGCATATGTGCTGAATAAAGGCAATCAGAAATTATGGAATGATTTCGTAGCCGCATGGCGTGAACTTTTTGCGAAGTACACGGCCAATAAGGGCGAAGGTCTCGCGATCGTATCCGAATCGTTTGCCTCGCCGACGATGGCGCGCTTGCAGGCCGAATTTACGAAGGCATTTCCTAAAGCGACCTGGACTTCTTACGAAGCCGTCAGCGATGAAAATATCTATGCCGGTATTGAAGGTGTTACAGGTAACAAACTCCAACCGGTGTACAATTACGGTAAGGCCGGTGTGATTCTTTCGCTGGATGCCGACTTCCTGCATATGGAATCGGATAATATCACCGCATCACGGGGATTTGCCGATGGCCGTCGCATGAAAGACGAAAACGATACGATGAATCGTTTGTATGTCGTCGAAAGCATGTTTACCCTCACGGGTGGTATGGCGGATCATCGTCTGCGTCTTCAGAGCCGTCAGATCGGTGCTTTCACCGTTGCATTAGCTAAAGCTTTGGGCGTAGATACTATGGGTATCAATGCCGACACTTCCGTATTGGATGAAAAAGCCAATGCGTGGATTGCTGCGGTCGCTAAAGATCTGACAAATAATAAATCGAAGTCGCTTATTGTCGCAGGTCGTCGTCAGCCGGCTGCCGTGCATGCCCTGGTTTTCGCGATCAATAGTGCACTGGGCAATGTCGGAACGACCGTGCAGTATCATGCTGCAAAAGATATGATGATGTCAAACCGTTCCGGTTTAGCCGAACTGACCAAATCCTTGAGCGATGGCAAAGTATCCACCCTCGTCATGTTGGGCGGTAATCCGGTGTACAATGCTCCGGCCGATCTCAAGTTTGCGGAGGCGATGAAAAAAGCAGAGCATACCATTCACTTCAACGGCTACGTGGATGAAACCGGTTCCAACGGTGTCGAATGGCATATCCCCGCAAGCCACTTCCTCGAAGCATGGGGTGATGTGCGTTCTGCTAACGGTACGGTCAGCGCGATTCAGCCTTTGATTGATCCGTTGTATGCAACACATTCTGACATTGAAGTGTTATACTTACTTACCACGGGTAAAGAAGCGCGCGGGTATGATATCGTACGCGAAACATGGAAAACACTCTTTGCCAAAGGCTTGGATTTTGAGAAAGCATGGCGTTTGGCATTGCATGATGGCGTTGTCGGTGATACGGCTACGGCCCCTGTAACCGTCAAAATGGACGCTAAAGCCGCGAGCGCATTTGTTGCAAAAAATGCGTTGCCGTCAGGATCTGCGGATGCCAATAACTTAGAAATCGTTTTCTATGCATCGTCCGCTACTTTCGACGGTCGTTTTGCTAACAACGGTTGGCTGCAAGAATTGCCGGATCCGGTGACGAAAATCACGTGGGATAATGCGGCCATCATGAGCCACAAAACAGCAGAAGCGCTCAAAGTCAAAAATATTCTCGGCGAAGGTAAAAATCACCAGCCGATGATTCGATTGAAATATCAAGGGCAGACGTTGGAACTTCCCGTATGGGTTCAACCCGGTCATGCGGATTATTCTATCGCTGTCGCTTTAGGATACGGACGCCAATCGGCCGGCCGCGTAGGTAATGGCGTAGGCGCCGATACGTATGCACTGCGCACATCCGCCGCCATGGATTTTGATCTCGGCTTGACAGCGGAGAAACTGTCCAAAACGTATTTGATCGCAACCGTGCAGGATCACGGTGGATTTGATACGGACGCGCTTGCTGATAATGAAATTCAACGTCGTATCCCGACCATTATCCGGGAAGCGACGATCGAAGAGTACAAAAAAGATCCGAATTTTATTACCAGCGGTCGTACGCCCGGTGAAAAAGAATTGTACGGAAAAGACGGCAAGCCGATTTCGATCATGAATATGCACGAATATGGCCCGGAACGATTTGAAAAAGGCGAGTGGAATAAAAAATATCAATGGGGTATGTCCATTGACCTCAATGCCTGCACGGGTTGTAACGCGTGTATGATCGCTTGCCAAAGCGAAAACAATATTCCCGTTGTCGGTAAGGAAGAAGTGGCCAAGGGCCGCGAAATGCACTGGATTCGATTGGATCGTTACTATATCGGTAAAGATGTGAACGAACCGGAAATGCAGTTCCAGCCGATCGCTTGCCAGCACTGCGAAACCGCGCCGTGCGAACAGGTATGCCCTGTCGCTGCGACAGTACACGATAGCGAAGGTCTCAACGTAATGGTGTACAACCGTTGTGTCGGAACCCGATATTGCGCCAATAACTGTCCCTACAAAGTACGTCGTTTCAATTTCCTCGAATTTCATGCCGGTACGTCCGGATTTATGGAATCGAAACCGATCGAATCCCTCAAATTGGGCAAAAACCCCGATGTGACGGTGCGTATGCGCGGTGTGATGGAAAAATGTACGTATTGCGTGCAGCGTATCAGCGGTGCCCGTATCGCGGCGAAGAAAGAAGACCGCGATATCCGCGACGGCGAAGTCGTTACGGCATGCCAGCAAAGCTGCCCGACGGGAGCCATCGTTTTTGGCAATATCAACGATCCCGAAAGCAAGGTGTCTAAGATGAAAGCCATGAACCGCAAATATGAAGTGTTGGCCGAACTCAATGTTCGTCCGCGCACGAGCTTCCTGGCGAAGCTGAAAAATCCGAATCCGGAATTAACAAAAAACGCTTAACTATAAAACGAGTACCGCTGTGAGTGTAGCAATTCAAGAACATCATACGGCCGACGAACCGCTTATCACGAGTAACGCCACGTTCTCGGGTATAACGAATCAAGTCAGTGCCGTCGTTGAAAACAAACCGCCGCGTCCATGGTATGTATTTTTTGCCATGGCCAGCTCCGGCTTTCTGCTCCTGCTGATCGCGATCACGTACCTGCTTTTTGAAGGTACGGGTATCTGGGGTATCACCAATCCTGTCGGTTGGGGTCTTGCGATCGTAAACTTCGTGTTTTGGGTCGGTATCGGTCACGCCGGTACGCTGATCTCTGCGATTCTTTTCCTTTTTCGTCAAAAATGGCGTACGTCCATCAACCGTTTTGCGGAGGCGATGACGATTTTCGCCGTTATCTGCGCGCTCTTATTCCCGGGTATTCACGTCGGGCGTATGTGGGCGACGTATTGGTTCGCACCGGTTCCTAATCAGATGGGGATGTGGCCTAACTTCCGCAGCCCGCTGTTGTGGGACTTTTTCGCCGTCGGTACGTATTTTACCGTGTCCCTGATTTTCTGGTATGTCGGCTTGATACCGGATTTGGCCAGTTTGCGTGATCGCGCCAAAACGCGCGTTCGTCAGGTTGTGCTCGGTTTCCTGTCGCTCGGCTGGCGCGGCGGTAATAAACAGTGGAAACATTATGAAATGGCGTATTTGATTCTCGCCGGTATTTCCACACCGCTGGTACTCTCTGTGCACAGTATCGTTTCTACCGACTTCGCGACGTCGATCATTCCCGGATGGCATACGACGATATTTCCTCCGTACTTCGTCGCCGGCGCTATTTTCTCCGGCTTCGCCATGGTAATGACACTTGCGATCGTAGCGCGTAAGGCATATAAGCTCGAAAACATCATCACGTTATACCACTTGGAGAACATGAATAAGATCATGCTCCTCACGGGTATGATGGTCGGCTATGCGTACAGTTGCGAATTTTTCATCGCATGGTACAGCGGTAATATGTATGAACGATTTGCATTTATCAATCGCGCTTTCGGACCGTATTGGTGGTCGTATTTCAGTATGATTTTCTGTAACGTCGTCGTACCGCAGATTTTCTGGTCAAAGAAATTACGTCGCAATATCACGGTGATGTTTATAGCTTCGATCTTCATCAATATCGGTATGTGGTTTGAGCGTTTTGTGATCATCGTGACTTTGTCACGTGACTATCTGCCTTCCAGCTGGGATTATTATTCGCCCACGATGTGGGATTGGTTTACATTCCTAGGATCCTTCGGGTTATTCTTTACGCTCTTCCTGCTTTTCTTGCGCTTTGTGCCGATGATCGCCATGGCTGAAGTCAAGGGTGTACTGCCGCAGGCGGATCCGCATCATCACAACGGAAAACATTAATCGGGATACGAATATGAGTGCATCAAAAGAAAAACAAACAGATGAAGTCGCAATCGTTTTGGCCGAATTTGACGGCCCGGCGACATTGATCGAAGCTGCCAAAAAAATGCGGGACGCCGGATATAAAGCGTTTGACTGCCATTCACCGTTCCCGGTGCACGGCATGGATCAGGCGATGGGTTTAGCGCGTTCCCCTTTGGCTAAAATATGTTTCGTCATCGCGATGAGCGCCGTACTCGGTATGGCGTACTTCACATATTGGCTCAGCTTTGATTACAAATTGGTTATTTCCGGCAAACCGCTATTCAGCTATGTTGCGTACGTCCCTCCGGTATATGCGGTCGGCATTTTGACATGCGCATTGACGGCGGTAGTCGGCATGATGGTACTCAATGGTCTTCCGCAGCCGTACCATCCGCTGTTTAATTCGGATAATTTTGCTCGCGTTACGCAAGATGGGTTCTTTGTAAGCGTGGAATCCACCGATCCGCAGTATGACGAGGCCAAAGTCAAATCCCTTCTGGCGTCGCTTGGCGGCACCAATGTGGAAGTTGTCAAAGGATAATTCAAACATCTTAACTATAGTGTCTATGAAATCTTCAAAAATTTGGTCCACGACGGTGATTGTAGCGGTGATGGCGCTGAGTGCTTGCCAGGGTCGTCCCTCGGAAGAACCGCCTATTCACTTGAACCCCAACATGGACAGTCAGCCTAAATACAAGGCGCAGTCTAAGAGTGATTTTTTTGCCGACGGCATGTCTATGCGTACGCCGCCGGAAGGAACGGTCGCTCGCGGGCAACTGCGTGAAGACGCCGCTTACTATATGGGGCGCGACGAAAAAGGAAACCTTGTCAAAGAAAATCCGGTGCCGGTGACGATGGCGTTGCTTCATCGCGGTCAAGAACGTTTTAATATTTATTGTTCGCCGTGTCATGGTCAGACCGGATTGGGCAACGGGATCGTCGTACAGCGGGGTATGTTACCGCCGCCTAATTTTCACGATGAACGGTTACTCAAAGTCGAAGACGGTCATTTTTTTGATGTCATGACCAACGGTATCCGTAACATGTCTTCCTACAAAAGCCAAGTACCGGTAGCGGATCGCTGGGCTATCACGGCCTATATCCGTGCCCTCCAGCGTACGCATACGGCGTCTCTGGAAGATGTTCCACAAGAAAAACGTAAGGACTTGAAGTAAACTTATGAAACTGAATACTGAAACCTTTCGTCTGGAAGACGCCGGTTCATTCGGTAAAAAAGCGCTTATGGCCGGTATTGTCGGTCTTTTGATCAGCGTTGCCGGATATTTTGTGAATGCCGATCAATTCTGGCGTTCCTACCTCACGGCTTTTACTTTCTGGGCATCCATCGGTCTTGGCGGCATGTTCTTCGTATTGGTCAAGCATTTGGCCGGTGCGGAGTGGAGTGTGGTGTTAAGGCGCCTGGCCGAAAACTTCATGATCACTTTGCCGATCATGTTTGTATTTTTTCTCCCCATTTTATTCGGCAGTCATCATTTGTATGAATGGACACATACCGAAGTGGTCGCTAAAGATCCGATTCTGAGTGCCAAATCCGGTTATTTGAATATGACGTTTTTTACGATCCGTACGGTGCTGTATTTTGCAATATGGACGATTTTTGGCCGTATGCTCTACAAGATGTCAATCGGACAGGATGGCGGCGATCAATCAAAAAATAACCGCATGCGCCAACTCAGCGCGCCCGGTATGATATTGTTTGCCTTCTCGATTACGTATGCATCATTTGACTGGATCATGTCATTGCAACCGCATTGGTTTTCAACGATTTTTGGCGTGTGGTATTTTGCCGGCAGCTTGCTCAATTTTCTTGCCATGCTGGTATTGATCGCCATTTATCTGCGCAAACGTGGTGTGCTTGATAATGTGATTTCGATAGATCACTTCCACGATCTCGGAAAACTTCAATTCGCTTTTACTATTTTCTGGGCTTACATCGCATTTTCTCAGTTTTTCCTGATTTGGTATGCCAATGTACCTGAAGAAACGATTTTCTTCCTCAAGCGTTGGGAAGGCTCCTGGATGTACGTCAGTATCGGATTACTGGTTTGCCACTTGATGATTCCATTCATTTTACTCATTCCGCGTGCGAATAAACGCAATCTTACGATTATGAAGTTTGTTGCGATTTGGTTTTTATTTATGCACTGGGTGGATCTGTATTGGAATATTTTCCCGACGTGGCATGATGCCCATCACGGTGTAGTAATGTCCGGTTTATGGGTAGATGCGGCGACAATTTTGGGTATCGGCGGTATATTCCTTTGGTACTTTTGGATGCTGCTGGGCAAACAAGCATTAGCCGCTCACAAAGATCCGAGTTTCGAAAAATCTATGCATCACGTTAATCTTTAATCTGAGGATACGGGCGATGAGTGAAAATACACAAGAACAAATCCATCCCGAAGATGGCTATGAGAAGTCCGATGTCAATGCGCGTGCTATTTTGGTATCTACATTGGTCGGCATCATTTTGATCGTCGCGTCGCTGGTGCTGGTTGATGAATATTTTATTCAAGGACGCGAACAGTTTTATACCGAAGCGGTTCTCAAACCGGAATCGGCTCCTCTGCGTGACCTACGTACCAAAGAAGCGGAATTTCTCAACGGATATGCAGTGATTGATGCCAAAAAAGGTGTTTATCAAATACCGATAACCGTCGCAATGGAACGTTTGGCCGCGGAAGCTTTCGAGAAAACGCAGACCAAAAAAGACGGTAAAACTTCCAAAAAATAAAGTCTGATCTGAAAGAATTTTCATGCGATTACGATCGCTACTTTGTATAACTGTTCTTTTACAATATGTATGTTCTACGCTGGACGCGCAGGTGATTCTGGAAAAGAATCAGGATCCCGAATTGCAAAAAATAGATGTGATCGAACATCTGGGGGATACCGTCCCGATGAATTTGCAATTTAAAGATGAGCACGGAACGATAGTGCAATTGTCGGACTACTTCGAAAAAGGTAAACCGATCGTTCTTACGATGGCTTATTATCGCTGTCCGATGTTATGTACGATGGTGCTCAACGCGAAAGCCGAGGCCGTCAAACAATTAGCATGGTTACCCGGGCGTGAATTTCAAATGCTAACCGTAAGCATAGATCCCAATGAAACACCGGTACTGGCGTCGAATAAAAAAGACACCTACCTGAAGTTTCTTGATAAGCCCGGCATTCAGGATGGCTGGCATTTTTTGGTCGGCGATTCGTCGCAGTCCAAAGCATTGGCGGATGCACTGGGGTTCAAATATTTTTACGATGAAAATCGGAAAGAATATGCACATCCGGCGGTAGTCTTTGTGATCACCGAAAAAGGCATAGTTTCCCGTTATTTGTATGGGATACGATTCGCTGAGCGCGATATGCGATTGGCGCTGATGGAAGCGTCCGAAGGAAAAATAGGAAGTACGATTGACCGCATCATCATGTACTGTTTCCATTATGACCCAAATGCCAAAGGTTATGTGGTCATGGCAACAAATGTGATGAAGTTAGGCGGGTTGGTCACGCTGGTCGTGTTGGGTGTTTTTTTAACGGTGATGTGGCGTCGCGATAAAACACGAAGTATTCAATAAATTTTAATATAAATCCTATAATTAAAGGAAAACGATCGTATGAATGATTTTTGGATGCCACCCGCGCATTCGACGGTTGCGCATGAGATTGACAGTCTCTTCTATTTCATTTATTACTGTTCTGTCTTTTTCTTTGTGGCTGTCGTCGGCGCGATGACTTACTTTGCGTTTAAATACAAACGTAAAGCGCATGAAATGACCGAACCTGCAGCGCATAATAATACGCTGGAAATCACGTGGACCGTGATTCCGACGATTTTGTGCCTCGTGGTTTTCGTGTTGGGTTTTCGCGGCTACATGAAGATGAATGTGGTTCCGAAGGATGCGCTTGAAATCAAAGCGACCGGACAAAAATGGTTTTGGTCTTTTGATTATCCTTCCGGTGCTACGACGGTAAACGACATTGTCATCCCGGTCGGAAAACCGGTCAAACTTCTGATGTCCTCCAAAGATGTAATCCATAGTTTTTATGTTGCAGAATTTCGTACCAAACGCGACGTATTGCCCAACCGCTATTCCATCATATGGTTTGAAGCGACGCAAGCCGATACATTCTTGATTCAGTGTACCGAATATTGCGGTACGAGCCATTCGGAAATGATTGGCAAAGTAATTGCGGTAAGTGAAACAGATTACAATAAATGGCTCGAAGCCAATAGCAATCCGGGCGAAGGCTTGACTCCCGAAGCCTACGGTGAAAAACTGTATACAACCAAAGCATGTATTACATGCCATAGCTTGGACGGTAAACCCGGTTCAGGTCCCAGTTGGAAAGCGATCTTTGGTAAACCCGAAAAAATGACCGACGGCTCGAGCGTGACGGTTGATGAAAATTATTTGCGTGAATCCATACTAAACCCGCAAGCCAAAATCGTGGCCGGTTATCAACCGGTGATGCCGACGTACCAAGGCATTCTGAAAGACCGTGAGATTGACGCGATCATCGCTTATATCAAAACTCTTAAATAGAAGGTAATTAATATGTCTGCGACAGTGACGGAAAAAAATGTGAGTTCAGCGTCTACAGGGATGCCTGAGCATCACTTTTTAAACAGCCCGAAAGGGTTGAAGTCTTGGTTGTTGACGCTGGATCACAAGCGCATCGGGGTGATGTACCTTTTTGGTATCATGACGATGTTCTTTATCGGCGGTGTATTCGCATTGCTTGTACGCCTCGAACTGATGAGTCCGGGCGAAGACATCATGGGCAAAGACGCTTACAATAAAATGTTTACACTGCACGGTGCCGTGATGGTGTTTCTTTTTATCGTGCCGTCAATTCCCGCAATTATCGGTAATATCATTCTGCCGTTGCAGATTGGTGCAAAAGACGTAGCGTTCCCGCGTCTCAATTTAGCAAGTTGGTACGTATATCTTGCCGGTTCGATGTTTGCTATTTATTCGATGATTACCGGCGGCGTGGATACAGGTTGGACATTTTATACACCGTATAGCAATACCAGTAATACGTCTGTTATTTCTATGACGACCGCCGTATTGATCCTTGGTTTCTCGTCCATTTTTACCGGTCTTAATTTTATCGTCACGGTACACAAACTGCGTGCGCCGGGCATGACATGGTTCAAAATGCCTTTGATGGTATGGGGTATTTATGCGACGGCATTGATTCAGGTATTGGCTACGCCGGTGCTTGCGATCACGGTCGTTCTCCTCATGTTGGAAAAAATGTGGCATATCGGTATTTTTGATCCGGCTATGGGCGGTGATCCGGTGTTATTTCAGCACTTCTTCTGGTTCTATTCGCATCCTGCCGTATACATTATGATCTTGCCGGGTATGGCGATCATTTCGGAACTGGTGGCTGCGTTCTCGCATAAAAACATGTTCGGTTATCGTTTCGTAGCGTTTTCGTCATTGGCGATAGCGCTGTTGTCTTTCCTCGTATGGGGACACCACATGTTTGTCAGCGGGCAATCGGAATTGTCGGCCGTGATTTTCTCGTTCCTTACGTTCTTCGTCGGTGTGCCGTCGGGTATTAAGATATTCAATTGGCTTACGACGATGTATAAAGGCTCAATCAGTTTTTCAGCGCCGATGCTGTGGACATTTTCATTTTTATTCTTATTTACGATCGGCGGCCTTACCGGTATTTTCTTGGGAACGCTGTCTGTGGATATCCATTTACATGATACGTACTTCGTCGTGGCGCACTTTCACTACGTGATGATGGGCGGTACGGTGATGGCGCTGATGGGCGGCTTGCACTACTGGTGGCCCAAAATCTGGGGTCGCATGTACAATGAATTCTGGGCACGCATTTCCGTATTGTTGGTTTTCATCGGCTTCAATTTGACCTTCTTTACTCAATTTGTTATGGGTTCCCGCGGTATGCCGCGTCGTTACTGGACATACCAAGATCAATTCACTTCGTTGCACGGTTTTTCGTCCATCGGTGCGTTTGTGATCGGAGCAGGATTTTTGATCATGGCGTTTTATTTAATTCACTCCATATTCAAAGGCAAACCGTCGGGTAATAATCCTTGGGGCGCTCTGACATTGGAATGGACCACGAGTTCACCGCCGCCGCATCATAATTTTGATCAGACGCCGATCGCTGTCAATGGCCCGTACGACTATGACAAGGTCAAGGCGGAAATCACATATGAACCGAATATCCCAAAAGCGAAAGTATAATTTTTTTTAACGATAACAGGTAACTATGTCAAGTCAACATTCAGCCGCTCATCCGGCGCATCTGGCGCATCACTTTAGTGATGTGGAGCAGCAAAAGGAATCCGCCAAACTCGGCATGTGGTTCTTTCTGCTGACGGAAGTTTTGACCTTCGGAGGCCTTTTTTGTGCGTACGCGATTTATCGCGCATGGTATCCGGAAATGTTTTCTATTGCTCATCAGCAGCTCAATGTCACGATGGGCACGATCAATACGATCGTTCTGATCACGAGTTCTCTCACGATGGCGTTGGCCATTCGCAATATGCAACTCAATGACAAAAAAGGTACGATCACCATGCTTCTGCTGACATTTTTGTTCGCAGGAACATTTATGGTGATCAAGTACTTTGAGTACACGCATAAAATTCACCTCGGCCAATTACCCGGAAAGTTTTATACGTTTGACGGTATCAATGCATCCAATCCGCATATTTTCTTCAGCATTTATTTTGCGATGACCGGGTTGCACGGTATTCACGTAATGATTGGTATGATTTTGATTGCCTGGCTTATGTATAAAACCAGTAAAGGTGCGTTTTCATCGGAATATTACACGCCGATCGAAATGACGGGTCTTTTCTGGCACCTTGTGGATTTGATTTGGATTTTCCTTTTCCCACTCTTTTATTTGATAGGATGAGGTCATGAGCAACGAACAACATAAAGAACATATTATACCACTGAGTACGTATCTTGGCGTTTTTAGCGCGCTGATAGCACTCACGGCATTGACGGTATGGATCGCCCAGTTTCACTTTGGCGAATGGAATTTGATCGTGGCGATGTCCGTCGCAGTAGTAAAAGCACTTTTAGTGGCTTTTATTTTCATGCATCTTTTGTACGATAATAAATTGTATGCTACGGTGTTTGCAGGCTCGATTGTATTTTTAGCCATATTTATTGTATTCACCATGTATGATACGTTGCGACGTGATGATATCTATGAACAAGTAGGTAAACCCATCAAGTCCAAAGCGATCATCTATGATAATATGCCCGTCAAGAAAGATTCTACGGCGCATAGCGGACATTAATAGGATCCGTGAAAGCGATTTGATTTGAACCGATTTCGGCAATTTGCCTTATTTTCAACCATCGCCACGTACGTACTGATTTTCGTTGGCGGTTTGGTACGAGTTTCAGGGGCCGGTCTGGGATGTCCGGACTGGCCTCAATGTTTTGGTCATTGGTTTCCACCGACCAGTGTAGATCAAATCCCTTCCCATATTGACCCCAGTCTTTTTAATATGACATTGGCATGGATCGAATACGGCAATCGTGTTGTCGGTGTTACGATAGGCTTTCTTATTGCCGGCACGGCTTGGCTTGCGATAAAACATTACCGGCATGACAAACGTATTTTGACAGCGTCGGTTGCGGCAGCGATTTTGGTGGCTTTCCAAGGATGGCAGGGGAGTCGTGTCGTCAAGTCCCAACTCAATCCGCATATCATCTCCATCCATTTTGCTTTGGCGCTTTTGATCATCAGTCTGATGGTTTACGTCACTTTCCGCGCATATAAACCTGAACAAGAAATAAAGAACATCAGCGATACCGTATATCGTTCTGTTTTCGGTTGGATAAAGATTATGTGGGTTGTCAATCTCCTACAAATTTTACTTGGAACGGAAGTACGAGGTGCATTGGAAGTATTGGCAAATGCATTTCCGTTGATGAACGAAGCCGAACTTATGCGCCAATCGAATTATGTCAGCTATATTCACGGTGTCGTCGGTGTGATCATCGTAGGAGCGACCTGGCTTTTTCACGAACAAATACAGCGCGTGCGCACGCAGATCCCGGCCTATATCGTTACGATTTCAAATATCGGCCTCTTGCTGATGATCACCCAGTTGTTCATCGGTGTGCTTCTGGTAACGATGGATCGTCCGCCGCTTTTGCAAATCGTGCATCTTTGGATATCCAGTTTTCAGATCGGGTTATTGGTGATCTTTTATGCCGCATGGCGCCGCGATAATCAATCTTCTGAGAGGAAAACGGTATGAATACGAATCTGATTATGCGTTTAAGCATCGGTTTTTTTGTGCTCATGCTTATTTCGGCCATCGTTATTTATAAAGCCAAAGAATCGCAGAGCGATTTGCCGGTGTATGCCGAAGTGACGCCGTTTGCCATGACCGAACGAAGCGGTGAAGCTTTTACAAACGAACAGTTCAAGGGGCACATCACCGTTGTCAATTTTTTCTTCGCAACGTGTGCGGGGCCGTGCCCGGCGATGAATGCCCGTGTAGCCGAGCTGTATCGCGCTTTTGCGGGGAATAACCCCGTACGGTTCGTGTCGGTCACGATAGATCCGGATCGGGATTCGCTGGCGGCACTTCGTAATTATGCATCGTCATTCAACGTAAACGACAATCGCTGGTCTTTTTTGCGTGGCGATCTGAAAAGTGTAGAGCATCTGTCGGAAAATGTTTTCATGGTGGGAAGCGGAGCACCGACACTCCATAGCACGAAACTGATTTTAGTGGATCACTTGGGTCGAATAAGAGGTTACTATAGCAGCGAAGAACCTGCAAGTCTGACTATACTCAAAACACATATCCGTGAACTTGTGAGAGAGATGCCATCATGAACGCCGCTGATTTACCATTTATCAATGCCATACTCAATTCCGTGAGCACCGTGTTTCTTACGTTGGGATACATAGCTATCCGAAAAAAAGATCGTGTTCAGCATAAACGCTATATGGTCACGGCGCTTATTTCGTCAGCGCTTTTTCTCACGTGCTATCTGATTTATCATTATCAGGTTGGTTCGGTTCCTTATCCGTATTACGATTGGACAAGGCCGGTATATTTCGTCATTTTAGTGCCACACATTATACTGGCCGCAATTATGTCGCCTTTTATTATCAGCGCCGTTCATTATGCATGGATCGGAGAGTTTTCGAAACACAAAAGACTAATGCGGTGGGTCTGGCCGGTGTGGATATTCGTATCGGTGAGCGGAGTTGTTATCTACCTGATGTTATATCGCTTCTAAATTAATCTTCATTTTGCCGACAATGCGGGCAAATTCGCTTTCGACGAAAGGTTTGTACGACGAGAACTTAGCAGAAAACGGATGTTTGATTTTATTTTTTGTAGCATCCATCAAATCGGCTATCAATTCTTTTTGTGCGTTGATAAGGTCATCGTAATAAATAGGCTCGCCCGCATCCTTACCTTCGTTTTTCATTTTTTCAACTTGCGTATCCCTTAAAAAATCAAATCCCTTTTCTGCCGCAAGCATGGCAATAAGGGGATGAGCTTCCGGCGGGGCCGTATTAAGAGGGTGAAACAAGGTATCTTTGTAACGGTCCATGATTTCATCCACGGAGTCCCTGTTTCGGCTGCACTTTTTAAGCAGGATATTTTCAAAACTAAGTGTGTAGCATGCGGATGCTTGAGGTATATTTCCTGTTTGAAAATAGAGCGTGCCCAGGTGACTTAAGGATACCGCCAGCTTTTCGATTTCAACATTATACAGCGTTTCATCGCCCAGGTCCGGGACGCGCGCTGTTTTTACGACGTCAAGCACGCGAGCAAAATTGTCTTTTTCGCGTTCAATAAAACTAAAATTGACTTCGCCGCGTGAATAACGTTCGGCCTTGAGTAAAGCATCGCACCAGTAATGACCGATCGTAATGGCCGATATATAATCTACAAATTCCTTGTTTTCAGTAACTGTTTGCAGAACACCATCCATGCGGGATAAACATTCTTCGTAGCGCTGGCCGCGAAGCAGAAAAAATACTAACTGAGGCATGACATAAGCAACCAACTCAGGATTGGAAAGTTTGGAAGCCAAATCTTCAATGATTTCGATTTCCTCATCCAACACTTTTTCCTGAAGGCGATTGACGACACGTTCTGTCGAAACGCGCAGTGCCTCCTGAAGTTGTAGGTGCAGTTCGTTGCGCAGGCGCGGATAATCCGGTAGTAACCGGAACAGCTCAATAGCGCGCTCGCACAATAAACTGCCCTGTGCAAAATCAGCCGCCAGCGAGGTGTGCATCGCGGTCTGGCATAAGGAATAGATCAAAATACTCATAGCCCGATCCGAACGCGCGTGGTGCGACTTCAAATCGGATTCAAATTGTTGAATGGTTTTGCGGATGTCGGAAGTGGAGCGATGATGAAGACGGCGACTCAAAAGACCTACCAAAAGCAACACCAGAATGCGTTGATCTTCGATCAAAGAAATGACATTTTGTCTTAAAAATTGAGCGTAGTTTGCGCGAACCGTTTCATCGGTTTCTTTGCGTACCGGTTTTTCATTCGTTTTAGGCCGCATCTGGATTATTTTATTCCAGTACTCGCGCAATGGGCCTTGCTTGTGTGTGCCGGTGACGGAGGTAGGATTATATACGGTTTCTAAGGTACGACGATTTTTTTCAAACGTACGCAATAACGGGGCGGAAACACGAACCTCATGGTTTTGATGAAACAAATGCAAAAGATCGGCATAGGTTTCACGTATGCAGTGCCATGATGATTTATTGGATTCTACCGCCAGTTGCGCGAGAATATTTACAAGACTCCGAATTTCGCCGTTAGATCGGCGCTCTTCCTGAAGCGGTGCAATAGACATAGACTATTTAGATACGTTTATTTAGGTGTGAGATACCCGATTACTAATCAACTAATTTATCATAAAATCGGGCGTTCGCAAGGCAAAAATCATAACAGGGTATTTAATTTATCAGCTAAAATAAAATCCAATTCCGTAATTCCGCCGGCATCATGCGTATAGAGTGAAATATGAACGCGGTTATATACGTTGGACCAGTCCGGATGATGATTTAATTTTTCAGCGATAAGAGCCGCTGCCGTCATAAAACGAAACGCTTCGACAAAATCTGTGAAAATAAATTCTCTATACAATTTGCCGTCGCGAAGCTTCCAATCCAGAAGTGCTTTCAGACGATTCTCAATTTCAGAGGTTTCAATTTTTTTTCGGCTCATAGTTACGCTTTTTTGAATCGGCGAGTTACTTCATACCAGTGAATGAGATTCCACCAGGCTTGTACGTAGTCGGCGCGTTTGTTTTGGTATTTCAGATAATAAGCGTGCTCCCATACGTCCAAAGCCAAGAGCGGCGTGCCTTTAAAATCGGAAACATCCATCAATGGATTATCCTGATTAGGCGTCGAGCCGATTTCGAGTTTTCCGTCGCGTACAACGAGCCATGCCCACCCGGAGCCAAATCGACTCATCGCAGCGGCGTTAAATTTAGTTTTAAATTCATCAAAGCTTCCAAAGGCGGTATTAATCGCAGTTGCCAGGTCGCCGCTCGGTGCACCGCCACCCCCCGGTTTCATGATTTGCCAAAACATGGAGTGATTCCAATGCCCGCCACCGTTGTTTCGTATGGCTGTCGAATATTTTGAAATATGGCGCATCAAAGTATCTAGATCCGGTTTATCTAATTTGGCCTGAATAATTGCATCATTGAGCTTATCCACATAGGCTTTATGATGGCGGGAATGATGGATCTCCATAGTCTGGGCATCTATATGCGGTTCAAGCGCTTTGTAATCATAGCTCAGCGTCGGCAATGTAAACGGCGCATCCGTTATGCTTACAGCAGAAATCGCGGCTTCGGCGGAACGGATAAAGGGGCTTACCGCCGCGGCTGTTGCAACTAAACCAGTTGTTTCCAAAAATTTACGGCGTGTTGTCTTTTTATCAGGCATAAACGGCTCCTTATGTGGCGGGATTTTTTGGTTCAAAAATGCGTCGTGCAAGACTAAGAATGACAAAGCGTGGAAAGAGGCGCTGCAAGTGTGTCATACATTTATTACCCAGTCCTTCGATGGCGATTTTTTTATAATTCACTACGGCATCCAAAGCGACTTCGGCTACCGATTCTTTGGAAGCACTGCGTGAGCGGATGCGAATTTTGTTTGATCCTGCCGAGAGTTGAAAATTAGTTTTTGTTCGTCCGGGACACAGGCTGATGATTCGTATCGGCGTGTCACGTAATTCCGATGCAACGGCTACGCTGAAGTGGGTGACAAATGCTTTCGTTGCACCATACGTTGCCATAAAAGGGACGGGTTGGAAACTTGCCGTGGAACTTACGTTGAGGATGGCGCCTTTATTTTGGACGAGCATGCCGGGTAAAAAAAGATGCGTGAGCTGGACGAGCGTTTTGATATTTAGGTCAATCATGTTCATCTGCTTAGCAATATCGGATTCGTGAAAATATCCGTATGAGCCGAATCCGGCATTATTTACCAGCAAATCAACGCAGATGTTAAGTTTGTTTATTTGGTCAAATAAACGTTGCGGTGCGTTTTCCGATGTCAGATCCATCGCGATCACATCTACCGTTGCACCGGATGAGCGAAATTCGTACGCATGGGCTTCGAGTGCATTGGCCGAACGTGCAACCAAAATCAAACGAAAGCCGGGTTTTGCCAGCGCTCGGGCTATCGCTTCACCGATTCCGCTGGAAGCGCCGGTGATCAAAATCGCGGTGTAGGGAAATTTATTCACGTTTGCAATCTGCATAAACCATGTTTTGCAAGCAAGCAATTTTATACGGCTTGCTAATGCAAAACGAATCATTTAATTTCCACAAGCCTCCAAAATAAATACCTATGCGTTTTGTAATTTTTCTTACAACTGTTTTTGTGCTTCTGTACAGACCGTCGCTGGCATCCTTTGACACCAAAAAAGGTGCGCGGCCTTTGGCCATGGGCGGAGCGTATACGGCAGCGGCGTTCGGTGGAGATGCGTTTTATTATAATCCCGCCGGGCTTTGGTATAACGCCAATCCGATGGGACAAGCCTTTTTTTCACGCCCTTTCAACCTTACCGAACTTCAAACCGTTACGTTTAACTTCACGTATCCGTACTTTTTTGGCAATGTGAGCGCCAATGCCGAGTCATATGGTTACGATTTATATCGTGAAACGACGTTGAGTCTGGCTTATGCCAACGTGTATAAAGAACGTGTGGCGATGGGTGTTGTGATAAACTATAACCATCTTGCCATCAAAAATGCAGGCTCGGCGGCAGCCGTCGGATTGGATTTTGGTATTTTAGTTCGCCCGCTGCGCATGCTTACCGTCGGTGCGATGGTTCGCAATATCAACCATCCTTCGATAAAAAAAGATGTTTTGCCGCAGACATTTACAGTCGGTGCTTGTTTTCAAATCATGGATCATTTTCGCCTCATGGCCGATGCGTATAAAGATGTTCGTTATCCCACCGATATTCGTGTCGGCGGGGAATACACGTTTATGGAAAAATTTATCATACGCAGCGGCTTAGGTTCCGATCCTTCCCGTTTTTGCGGAGGTTTTGGCTTGGATTTAGGATTGGCCGTTTTGGATTATGGTTTTAATACGCATCAGGAACTTGGAATGACACACGCTCTGTCTCTCAGTTTTCATATTGACCGAAAACCCTCGCGCTCGCTTCAACCGTCATTGCGGTAATCATCTATGGTTGTTCTGCTCCAACGTATTTCTTTTTTTATCGCGTTAGTTTTTTATTCGTCCGCCGTCGTCGGCCAGGATACGCTGTGGATTGATACCGATCAGGATCGCAGTACCGAATCCGCTTTGGAGTCAATGACGGAGACGGCGAATGAAGGTGTCGAATTTTCAGAGGCGTTGGAAAACTGGCGGCGTGATCCTTTGGATATTAACCGCGCGGATATTGAAGAATTGCAACAACTACCCGGATTATCACCGATCTTGGCCAAAGCGATCGTTGATCGTCGGCGCGCGCAACCTTTTACATCCGTCCGGCAACTTTTGCAGATCGATGGGTTTTCACGGGAATTGTTTGTACGAATTCAACCGTTTCTCATCGTGTACAGCCATACCGCGGTCAGACCGCTTGATGTTGCATTGCGTCAACGTACCGAACGCCAAATTGAAAAGGCGCCGGAGTTTAGCGACGGCAGCTATGAAGGTGGTCCGCTACAAATGTACGAACGTGCCGTTGCCGTGTATGCACCGGGATGGGCGGCGTTACCTGACGCACAAATACGCGGCGCTTGGGTTATGGAAAAAGATCCCGGCGAAACACGATGGAATGACCATCAGGCCGGTTATGCCGAGATAAAAAATGCCGGTGTAGTCCGTCGCGCGGTGGTCGGTAATTATCGTTTAGAATTTGGCCAGGGTGTCGCGCTGTGGAGCGGGAGCGGGATGTCCAAAAGTACCGAAGTCATTCAAAGCGTAAAACGCCGAAGTGGGGGGATCAAACCATTTGCTTCAGCAACAGAGAATCAGGCTTTGCAAGGTATGGCCGCCGAATTGCAATTTGAAAATGTGGATTTCTTACGCGCACTCAAACTGACGGGTTTTTATTCGTATGCACACTTTGATGCATCGCGCAACCCCGACGGAACGACAGGCGGTTTGGATGAAAGCGGATTGCATCGCCAGACATCGGAAAATCGGCGCAGGGATTATCTTTTAGAAACATTGGGCGGGTTCCATGCCGATTATCAAATCAACAGCGCTACACGATTGGGAACGACGTATTATGCGCATCAGTTTAATCGCCGGTTTGTTCCCAATGACCCGGTACGCAATCGTTATGATTTTGAAGGGCATCGCAATCGTGTCGGCAGTATATCGTATGATTATTACTATGAACATGTCAATTTTTTCGGCGAGTGGGCGATGGACGGCGGTGCGGATAAGGCCGGGAATACCGGCGTACAATTTTTTTGGCCGCACATGGAGTTTGTATTTTTTTATCGTAATTACGCCAAAAACTTTCATTCCCTTCGTGGATATGCTTTCGGCGAACAAAACGGCCGCACGCGTAATGAAGAAGGCATTTATACGGGATGGAAATACGAATGGCGTCGTCGCCTGACCATACAAGCGTATTACGATTTGTATCGTTTTCCGTGGCGCACCTACGATGTGCCGACAGCCGTAACCGGGCGCGATTTCCTGACGCAAGCGGATTTTGCTTTGACCCGCGCAATGACCATCACAATGCTCTACAAAAGGGAAGAAAAAGACGATGCGATTCAGAGCACGGATATTTTAGGACGTGATATTACCATCGTCGAACCGTCACGTGTGCAGCGTCTGCGCATACAGATAGAAATGCTTGCAACGCCGCAGTTTCGGTTTCGTTCACGGATTGAAACATCCTACTACGCCATACCTTCCATATCGGGCACTTCAGAGATGGGTCTTTTGATTTATGAAGATGTTCGTTTTCAACCCGATCGCCGATGGACGTTGTATGGTCGTGTGAGCGTCTTTGACGCGGATTCCAAATCCGCGGTGTACGAATACGAGAACGATGTCGAAGGTGCATTTGCCAATACGCGATTTTCCGGAAAAGGATTGCGCTGGTATGTTTTCACACAGTATCACGGATTAAATCGAATGGATATCGGCTTCAAATACTGGCAAATGGCACGCAGTGATATTTCGGGGTACGGTCGTATGACACGGCGGGTTACATTATCAGTAGATTACAAATTATAAAACGCCGTGGCATCGGAAAAAACCTTTGCTCTTTTTGACGGTACGGGGTATATTGAGCCGCTTATCTGCATTCGCAATACACAAGCTAAAATGATAATATAACATATCGCCGGAGGAATTTGGAGTATGGAAGAAAAAACGTTGGTCGGCTATTTTACGGATGGTGGTTTTTTTATGTGGCCGATTTTGATATGCTTTATCGGCGGCCTTGCCATTTGTATCGAACGCCTTATAACGCTGACGCGCGCGGCGACCAATACCAAACAATTCCTCGTCAAAATCAAACAATCGCTGGATGAAGGCGGTGTCGAGCGTGCGACGGAAGTATGCGCGAGCCAGCGCGGATCCGTGGCGTTGATTTTTCATGCGGGTCTTTTACGCGCTCGTAAAGGTGTGGAGCATGTCGAAAAAGCGATTGTTAATGCCGGCGCTGTGGAAATGGCGTTTCTTGAACGCGGTATGGTATGGCTTGGTTTTTTTGTCGGCGCGGCACCTCTTTTGGGTTTTACAGGTACGGTCCAAGGTATGATCGAAGCGTTTGATGCGATCGCCAAGGCTAATGACATTTCACCTACGATTGTGGCCGACGGTATCCGTACGGCGCTATATACGACGTTATTCGGTCTTATGGTGGCGATTCTTTTACAATTTTTCTTCAATTATTTTACTGCGAAAATCAATCGTATCGTGGCTGATATGGAAGAAAGTTCGTCGGAACTGGTGGACTACCTGCTCGAAAACGAAGTACGGTAATAATAATTTTATAAAATTATGTTTGTCGAAAAACGACGTAAATATACTCCTGAAATTTCAACCGCTTCGATGGCGGATATCGCTTTTCTTTTGATCATTTTTTTTATCGTGATTACAAAGTTTGGCACCGACAAAGGTATTGACCTGACATTGCCTCCGGAAGGTTCTATTAAAGAAATTCCAAAAAACAATATCATGAGCATTACGATGGATGATGCCGGTGCGGTTGTTTTGGATGGGAAAGTAGTAATTCTGGGGCAGGTTCAGTCGCTCGTCAAAAGCATCGCCGAATCCAACGACCGTTTGGTGGTCACCGTAAAAACGACACGCAAAACGCCGTATCGCAATTTTATCGCCGTGATGGATCAACTCAAAGAAGCCGGTGTTCGTAAAATTTCAGTTTTGGAGCCTGATCGCTGATATGAAGTTTCGACGTCGCCCTATAGAATCTTTGCCGGTATCGAGCGCCTCGATGTCTGATATTGTTTTTTCGCTTTTATTATTCTTTATGGTATCTACCGTGATCAAAAAATACAGCGGTCTGCCTGTGCAGGTTCCGGCTGCATTTAATATCGAAAAATTATCTACGAAAACGCATACATCTTACCTTTGGATTGACAAACAACAACGTATCGTATTTGATGATTATCCGATTAATTCGATGGAAGAGCTATATTCGGTGGCCCGCGCGAAAATCGAAGCCGATCACAAAATGCTTATCTTTCTACGTGTGGACGAATCGTTGACGATGGGCGCTTTGGCGGACGTACAAGAACAGTTGCGTCGTGCCGGAGCACTTCGGATTTACTACGGGACCGATTCGCGTTCTAACGCAATTTATTAAGCTATGCAGTATCAATCACGAAATAATCGTTATACGTTGATGATGGATATTTCTGTCATCATAACCATCGTTCTTGCTTATATTATTTTGCATACCGTTACGATTACCGAATATGCAAAAGCTGAGATACGTACGCCGACACAGATTGAATTAACACGCGTGGACCTTACGGCTTCGCATCATGCGCCGCCGCCGCGCCGCCCGGTCGTGCCGGTTGCTACGGACCAGGAAACGCTCCTCGGCGATGAGACAATAGATGACACGGATATTGATCTTGATGAAACGCCACCGCCGCCGCCGCCGCCGTTTAAAAAGGTAGAAAAAGGCGACGACGACGTATTTACAGTTTATGATACGCGCCCGCTTCTCAAAGGCGGAGCTGATTTTCTTAAACGTAACCTAAAGTACCCGGAGGCCGCACAACAAGCGGGTATCGAAGGCGTGGCGTTAGTTCGTGCTGTCGTGGATGAAAAAGGAAACGTGGTCAAAGCCGAAGTAGTAAAAGAAGACGGTAATGTTGGTTTCGGTCAAGCGGCCATCGATTTTGTGCTAAAGTGCAAATTTGAACCGGCTACGTTTAAAAATAAGCCGGTGAAAGTAGCCGTAACACTGCCGATCACGTTTAGCAAGAAGAACCTTTTATAAGGTAATCGCTGTTATTTAATAGCATCTAAATTTTATTAAAAACCCCTTAAGTCCGATCGGCTTAAGGGGTTTTCTTATTCATGCCTATATATTTTCATTCGAATTTGAATCTGATCTGTAAACTGTAGTACGCAGGAAGGCAAATAAATTTTGACTATTTCTCCGGAACAAAAATAATATCCTGAATTCCAGCCAAATAATCGGTAAACACGTCGGTAGGGAACTGGTGCGTCGAGCCGGATATGTAAGCGTAATCTTCAATCATTACGTTATCGAATGTCTGAGGTAAAAAGTTGTTTTTGCCTGAAATGTCTTCAAACCAATACCAATCATTAGATAAAATGGTAACCGAATAACGGTCGTCTGTCTGCACTTGGACAGGATCAATTGCAACGTATTTTAACTCTCCGGAGTCCGCAGCGATCGTCACTGTAGTGACAATGCTCGTATCCGATAAATCCCAAAGCGTAACTTCGTATGATCCGGAATCGGGCATCATCATGCCAAGCCCTGTGATCGCTCCATCTTTTAAAAAACGAAGGCGTGGACCAAATTCATACCATGAGCTGTTGACAAAAGCATTAGTTAAAATCGTGGAATCGTGTTGGGTGAGCGAAAGAACAGGTTTTTGTTCGGAATTGTCGACCGTTGACTCACTACTAGAGTCGCATGCGGTAAAACTGACAAAACTAACAATTAAAAACAACGATACAATTTGACTAAAACGCATATTTTCTCCGGTTTGATTTTATCAATTCTAAAATAATAGAATATTAAAGTAAAAATGGCCTACATGTTAATGCGGTTTTGTAATATTTTTTATGGGAGGGGAATTGTTAAACCAGTTGTGCAAATAACAAAACCTTAAGCATACAACTTAAGGTTTTATGGTGGGCCGTCAGGGATTTGAACCCCGGACCAAGGGATTATGAGTCCCCTGCTCTAACCGCTGAGCTAACGGCCCGTTGAACATATATAAAAAGCGGTGCAAAGATATAAAATGAAGATACAAATTCAAATAATATTTTTTGGAAGCGATAGCGAAGGTTTTTCTGAAAATATTTCGAATAAAAAACGCGGAGCATAAACCCCGCGTTTTTATTTTAAAAATAATTTAAGAGCATCTTATGCGCCGGATGTCTGAAAACTTTTGATGGCATCGTCCAGTGTATTATGAATTTCGAAAATCTCGTTAAGTTTAGTACTGGTGAGTACATTGCGAACAAAGTCAGAAACACCGCCGATTTTCATGATGCCGTCTTTATCTGCTGCGGCTTTGTAGAGGTTAATAAATTTACCAAGTCCGGTGCTATTGATCCGTTTGAGTTTGGTAAGATCCAATATGATCGAGTGATAATTTTCGGCAAGCAATTCATGGACGGCCTTTTCGAGCATTTTCATGTGTTCTTCCGTCATCATCTTGTCGTCAATTTCCACGCTGGCTAAGTCGTCCGTTATACGATGGGTGGTCACTTTGACGGCGCTTTCGCTTGCGATTTGTACTTTTTTGCTCTGTTTCATGGGTTTTTCGTACATAAAAGTTATGAAGTCTTTCCTAATTTCGAATTAATGACTAAAAGGTGCTCGTTCATTTCCTGAAGGTGGCGTTGTAGGATGAGTAATTCTTCGCCGGTTTTTTGCATGGCGGCATCATCGCCGGAACGACCTCCGTAGGCCATACTGTTACAGATTTCATCAAATGTGTCAGAGGCATGTTTGAGGTAGGTTGCAAAGTAACGAACTTCTTCGCGCACTTCTGAGAACTCAAGATTATTCCGCTGAACGAGTTCGCCGGCTTTAAGGCGCAGATACGTCACATTCAACTTGAATGTGGTGAGGTCGGAGATGACACGGTCAATGTCGGCTTCGCGCGCGTACGCGCCATCCTGCATTCGCATATCCGATTGCATAACGCGCAGATCCTGATGCGTACGACGCAAATCCTCCGCCAATTCCCGGATTTTTTCAACGATCATATATTTTTTTTGTGAAAGGTTAAATGTATTCGCAAACGCAGAACCGTTTGTGGTGTGACATTTATTATATAATTAATTTACCCGATACAAGCAACAAATTATTTATACGCCGCACGGGTCAAGTCAAACATAAGATTGGCAGCGGATTGTCGTACCTGCGATACGGATGAAATACTTTGATTCGTCGCAGCAATTATTTCACCGGTTTCTACCCGGATCAAGCGTCCATCTACTTCGTAACCTTGCGCCATCGGGCGTATGTTTCCTACAAGGATTGCATCCACACCCATGATATAACCGGTTTCAACCGCTGTTTCCGCATCGACGGCGTCCGTCATTTGAAAATCCTGTTCGGTCATAATTTTTTCTAAATTTTCACGTTCGACCACTCTGAAACATTGCGTTTGCACGGCGGCTGTAGTGAGGTACGACGCCGTCGAAGATCCGAGTGTTGTGTCATTCAAAGAAGGTGCAACGGATAAAGAAAAAATCGCCAGTCGTAAACGACGTTCGGACGCAACCGTAGGCAAGTCGTCGGGGATCGTAAGATGTGTTTCCGTTGCCGGTTTTTCTTTTGCGTATGGCATTTCCTTGCGCTGGCTTTGTCGTGTAGAGGCCAGGAGTTGCTTCTTAAACGATGCGATATCTTGATGGGGGTTATCAAAAAACTCCGCATCGTCGGACGATGCGTTATCCGATTGAGCCCGATTGATTATTTGTAAAGCCTTAAGCGGTTTACCGTTGCGATAAGCGATTTCAGCCAGTGTACGTGCAACCGCAGGACGGTGGTATTCGGATTCAGGGATGGTCTTAATGAATTTTTTTGCTGATTTCAGATCATCCTGTTCCATCAAAATTTTAGAAATCAGAATAAGACTCAATACATGCGTTGGATGTTTGTCTAATGTATTTTTTAATAATTTTTGAGCTTTGGGAATATCTTTTTCTTTGTAAGCTTTAAAAGCCATTCGAAAAGCTACTTGCGGATCATCGGAGGCGTTATTTTTTTTATCGATACGATTTCGACTTCCGCCGCGAACCTGTGTGTAGGACAGTTCGGTAATCGTCAGCAAACAAAGTAATGTGATAATAAAATATTTCATGCTTTTTTCCGTTGGTTTTGCATGAATACCCATAACCGCTGCGCGTAAACGTAAAAAGATAAAATTAACATAATAAACGTAAGCCAGAGGAACGACTGGAAAAGCCATTCGATACTAAAATTGTTTCGCACTACGAAAATAGCAAATGTAAGCCCCAGCACTGTAAACGCCCATTTTCCGAGCATATTGGAAGTAAAAAGATAGTTGTATTTTTGTTTGACGTACATTGCCGCCGTAAAAATTACCACATCGCGTACGATTGCCACGATCAGCAACCACAAGGGAAAATCGGGCCTGATCAGAGCAAGATAAACCAAAATAATCGCCGAAACGATTTTGTCGGCAAGGGGGTCAATGATTTTCCCCAATTCCGTGACTTGATCCAATCGGCGCGCCAAATAGCCATCAAATAAATCCGTAAAACCGGCGATCAATATAGTGATCAGTGCGTAGATGTTGGCCGTCGGATCTTCGATACCCTGATGTAAAAAATAAAGTATCGGTACGGCGAATACGATTCGCAGCATGCTGAGAATATTGGAGATGGTAAAGATGCGGTTATTCATACGAACGAGTAAGATTATAAATTATTAAATTTTCCAATCGGCGCATAGCCGGATGTTTTCTTTCATTCTGAGGTCCGAAAGCCAATGCGACGCCTATTTTTTTTGGTTTATTCGTCGGTGTCAATGACGCATATAACCAAAGTGGCCCGCCAAATGCATTAGTGCGATTTTTTGTAGTCCAAACGGCACACATTCGTAACAAAGGACCGGATGTTGTGTACAAGGTATCGCTCGTAATAAAGTCATCGCGGTATTGCAAAGAATCCGGCAGTGCATTAAGTAACTTCTGAGTATGTCCGCCGAGCGATGTTGATGTGTTATCCGAATCGCCTGTAAATGTACTAAACAAAATCCATTCTTGAAAGCGTTCAGTTGATCGGTACCAAAAAAAAGTTTTCGGCAGCGGCGCAGGCTGTTGTGAGAAGCCGTCATATAGATAAAAAGTATCGGCGTCCGCGTTGGGGACAGGCAAAGTGCTAAAATGATCATGTTGCGTCATGGCCATTTCCTGTTCACGTCGTTTTTCTTCCAAACGCCGATGCAGCATTACTCCTTCAGTTGCGCAGCGACGGGCCATAGTTTCGTAATCCGGAGTGCATAAAACCCATATCATTTGTCCTTGCGCCCAGGGTGATTCTTTTTCCAGAATCCATAATTGACCTTCGCGGACGGCTTTTTCATCATCGGGCGAAAGGGTGGAACGTATCCATTTTGAAACAGCATCATGAGCGTCGAGCGATCCGGCAAAGAGCAGGTATCGGAAATGACGGTAAACGGTGAATTGATCCATAGTTTGATGCTGTACATCAAAAGCCGTCTCAGCTCTCGGCATGAACCATGTTTTATGAAGCGAAGCCGTAATGACCGGGGATAACGTACTGTCACAAAAAAGAATAAGCGTGTCCGTTCCTCCGATGGCCTCTGTTTGTGTCGGTTTACAACTTCCTAAAAATAATACAACGAAAAGCAGTTTACGATACGACGGCATGTTCCGCTTTATTTTTTCTCAGCATAAAAATAAAACCACCGGGCAAAGTTGAAACGGCAGATAAAAGATACGTTACGAAACCGATCGAAAAAGCGATCTCTGAAGAAACACCGATTTTGCGAAAAAGAAATACTGTGGTTTGTTCGCGGGGGCCCGTGCCGCCGATGGAAATGGGCAAACTGGCTGCCAGTGAAATCATGGGTACAAACAGGATGTAAAACATCAACGAAGATGTATCGCCCAGCGCACGGCCGATGGCCGCTATAGCGATGATGCGAAGCATTTGCACTCCGCCTGCAATCAGAAAAACGCGCATCAAAAGTCGCGGTGCTGTACGAAAACGATTCAATTCACTGTAAAGATGATCAACCCGCATTCTTAACCGTTTAGGTACGAGCCATGCCAGCGGTGTTAGGAGAAATACGGCCAAAGGGCGGTGAAAAAGAAGAATCAAACCGAATATCCACAGGAGTAAAAGCCCGGTGATGGCAAAAAACATTCGCAAAGATTCACCTTGACCAATTAAAAAAATACCGGAAATGCACGCATATAAAATAAGGATCAATAAACCCACGAAACGATCAAAAAAAACGACGGCCAAAGCCGGTGAAAGGCGTTGCGGATCAGCGGTATGGCGATGAATATCATACACTCGCAACACATCACCCCCCATACCGCTTATGAGAAAATTATTAAAAAAAAGTCCCACATAATAATACCCAACGACCGTCGGGTATTTCAATCGGATATCACCGATCGCTAATATGCTCTGCCACTGCCATGCACCAAGCAGATAACTCAATGTAAGAAGTATAAATGATGCTAATATCCAATTAACGTTGATGGATTGCCAAATCGTTATCATCGCCGTTAAATCAATACTCCGTACAGCCCAATACATCAAGCCCAAGCTTACGGCGATTTTTAAAACCGTCCATATGTATTTTCGCCATGTCACGGGCATGGTCTTACGGTTTGATTTTGGATTTCAGTTCATTGAGCTTAGCCTGTGCCTGTACATCTTTCGGATTGAAAGCTATCCACTGTTCCAAAACCTGAGCCGCTTGCGCGTATTCGCCAAGCTGTTCGAGCGCCATCGTATAATACCCGAGAATTTCGGGGTTGGTCGGATCGGCCTGCGACATCGGCTCGAGTATTTTTTTAGCGCGTTCCGCGTCTTTCAGATTGAAAAGAAACATGGCGGCCACACGCAGTTTACCGGGCGGGTCTAGACGCACGGCTTTCTCGTTAGCGAGAATATCTTCTGCGGCCTCACGCAATTTTTCGGGTTTGCCCGCATCCGAATAAAACTGACCGATCGCCAGTTTCAGACGGTAGTCGCGTACAGGAATGACGTTTTGTGGAATCGTTTTTTCCATCGAATCTAAAATCGCAACAATTTTCTGATTGGTCGTAAATTCGGCCGGATACGCGTCATCAATCTGTGTATGCAATCCGGAGGACATGTTTTTTTGTGTACGATAATATTCGGCCATACGCAGGTACAGCGTGCGGTAGTTTTGTGTCAATCGCCGAACGTTATCGTCATACGCCACGTTCGGATTGTTCATATTACGGTATTTGTATTTCTTGAATGTGTTTTCATACATGTGATCAATAGACATATCGGTGCCTGGCACACCGACAAGTTTCATCGCCAGACCGTCCATGCGCAGGTATTTATCCAGACCGCACATATTGTCATTGCTAACAGTGATAGCAAAATAAATCGGGCGTTCAAATTTATTAGCAAAAAGAATATCCAGCACCATCAGATCCTGTACACGTAACCCGCGACCTTGGATGGTCGGTTCGACGGTGAATTTCATTTTAGGAACGGTCATCGTATCGTAACCGGCGGGAAGCTTGCGGCCGGATTCGACCCAATCTTTCCAGTACACGTCTTTGGGAACATCGAGCGCAAAGTCACGGCGGTCCCAGCGCATGGGCTGGATGGATGAATTGGGAATTTTGGGGTCGCCCAAAATTTCGCGATCACTAAATCCGACAGGTACTTTGAGCGCTTTGAATGTCGTACCGTCCGGCATGTGGTACAAGGGTTCAAGGTTTTTCATCTGATTGATATACCATTCCGTATTGACGAGGCTCAGATTGACGATACGTACATCAGGGCGCACTTTTTCGACTTCCTGTAAATACCAGAGCGGGAAGGTATCGTTATCGCCGTTCGTGTAGAGAATGGCATTCGGTTCGCAGGTCACCAACAAGTTGTACGAATAATCCCAGGCCACATAGTTGCCCTGACGGCTGGAAGAAAATTTGTTGTATACAAACATGTTGAGCGGCAGCAGTACAAAGGCAACACCTGTTACGCCGTATGTCAGCATGCGCGTCATGTCGCTGTCTTTAAATTT
Organism: bacterium; assembly: GCA_013360215.1. Lineage (NCBI taxonomy): Bacteria > bacterium. The sequence continues at coordinate 41,323 of JABWCP010000021.1, forward strand.
TTCTTCGATAAATTCAAAGATCGCATAAATACCAATGCCGATCCAAATCGAAAATGCAAAGAAGGCGCCGACATACGAATAGTCTCGTTCGCGTGGCTGAGGATCCGGTTGATTGACATACACAATGATCATGATGCCGGTCATGATAAAAAGTCCCAACGTCGAAAGTGCACGTTTCCAGTCTTTGCTGAAATGATGAATCATGCCGAAAATACCGACGAGGAACGGTAACGCGTACAATCCGCGGAAGCTCAACACGGTGTACATATAGCTGTAGCGGTCTTCTTGCGTGTCTTGCAATTTATCCACACTCCAACCGATGGCATTGCGCAGGTGATCAATAAGGGACAACGCGTATTCGTCCGGGCGACCTATGAATTGCCAGTTAAAATAACGGACAAACATCTTTTTGATCTGATATTCCCAGATCGGTGCGTTACGCGGCCACAGCACAAGTTCGCCGTATTGCTCACGGTTGAGGTAGCTGATGAATTTGCTCCACGTATCAGGGTCGTTTTGATCCACATTGGGGTTGAGTCCTGAGCGAATCATGATCGTCGCATACGTCGAATATCCGAGAAAAATCAATAGTGATGAAATGACGATCAGTGCGCCATTATGGTTATTATTGCGGATCATAATAAACGAAAGATAAATCAGCACGGCAAACATCAGGAACACGGAAACCGTGCTCAGACCAAAACGATCCAGCATAAAAGGAATTTGAATAGAATAGAAAAGAAATACTTTGTAAATCACGCCCATCGCGATGAGACCGATCAGTAAAAATTTGAAAAAACCGGAAAAAGTGATTTCAAATTTTTTGGTATAAATCAGGAAGAAAATAAACGGCAACGCAAGAATCACCAAAAGGTGAATACCTATAGCGAGCCCGAGGATATAAGCGATCAGAAGAAGATATACATCGCTGTGGATATCATCCGGCTTTTCCAGCCACACCGTGATCAGCCATGTCACGATCGCCGTACAAAAAATCGAAGCCGCATAGACTTCCGATTCGACCGCATTAAACCATTGGCTATAGGTGAATGCAAACGTAAGTGCACTGATGGCCGAAGCGATGACGATTTTCAGCGAACCAAACGTTGATTCCGGACGTTCTTTCCACTGCAGGATCAGGCGTACTGTCGTCAGATACAAAAACAATACGGCGAAAGCACTGGTAAATGTTGAAATCAGATTGATACGAAAAGCAATGTCGTAATCGGTAACGGCTAAACCCAATGCGTGACCGATACCGGAGGTCGGCAGAATGGAAAAAATTCGACCCAGTAAAAGAAACAGAGGCGAGCCGGGCGGGTGGGGAATAGCCATAGTGTATGCCGTTGCGGCAAATTCGCCACAATCCCAATATGAAAGTGTCGGCGAAATCGTAAAAAGATAGCCGAGGAAAGCCACCGCAAATACGATCGCGGCAGTTATGCGGTTGATAAAAGCAAAGCGGTTCATTCTGTGTTAGCGCTCCTATAAATGAATAAATATTATTTGTCGGATCGTTCGGCCATATAAGCACGCAAGGCATCTTGCCAGGGGCGCATACGATCTATGCCGAGTTTTTGTAATGCGGCATTTTCTAAAACCGAATACGCCGGGCGGCGAACAGGACTGCCGAAGGCCGCGACTGTCGTGCGCTCCAAGCGCGTCGTATAACCGGCTATTGAAAAAATAGTTTGCGTAAAATCGTACCACGAACAAGCGCCGGCATTGGTCGCATGAAAAATCCCCGCCGGTTTGCCGTTTAACATCAGTGCGATTTGCCCAGCCAAGTCGCGTGTGTAGGTCGGCGTCAGCACTTCGTCATCCACGACTTTTACGATCGCGCGTTCACGGCCAAGCCGAAGCATGGTCTCAACAAAATTTGTCTTTTTTCCGCGGCATTCGAATATCCCGTACAATCCCGATGTGCGCACCACCGCTGCGGCCGGATGATATGCATTCACAAAATGATCGCCGGCGAGTTTGGTGATGCCATACGTGTTAACCGGAGCCGTAAGATCGGATTCGATGTACGGAGTTTTTTTATTACCGTCGAAAACATAATCGGTGCTGATGTGTATCAAATACGCATTCACTATTCGGCTGGCATCCGCAATATGTCTTGCGGCAAGCGCGTTGACGGTAAAAGCTTCCTCCGTATGTAGTTCGCAACCGGGAACATCCGTCATGGCGGCGCAATTAACGACCGCATCCGGGCGATGTTTTTCTGTGGTGCTTAGAACCTGTGCGGAATCGGAAATATCACATTCCGAACGGCTAATCGCTATAACGTGATGTTGATCGGCTAATACACGTTGAATGTCTTTACCCAGCTGGCCGCTTCCGCCCCAAAGCAATATCGTCATGAAAAAACCATAATCCTTAATCAAAAACCCATAGTATGAAATTCGCGTTTCTTCTTCAAGAAGTAATCCGCTACGATGCTGCGAGGGTATATGAGATGAGCGAAAGAGGTTTCGTCGGTTTTATGAAGATTTTTGGCGAACTTACGTTTACTGGACAATGAAATACAATGCGCGTAAATCCAAAAATGCGCTTTGAGAACAGCCCACATACGGAGCGGCTCACCGCGAAAAAGGCTTTGGATGGCCGCGATACCGTCCAGAACAAAACGAAAAAGTAGGGTTCGCCAGAAACCGCGCCGAGGTAAATTTTTGATCAATACGACAAGGCTGTTGCGGTGATTCCAATACAACTTGCGCAGATTGGCCGCAGGCAGAGAAGCGCTGACGTAATGATATATCCGGCTTTGAGGGATAACCTGTATGCGATAACCCGCCCAATGCAATCGCCAGCATAAATCAATCTCTTCAAAGTGCATAAAAAAGTCTTCATCCAGTAAGCCGATTTCATCCAGCGCCGAACGGCGTAAAAACAAAGCCGCACCACTGGCCCAGAAAATATCCCGCACGTCATCGTATTGTCCGTGATCCTTTTCGATGGTATCAAATATCCGGCCGCGTAAAAAGGGATATCCCCAGGGATCAATAAAACCACCGCTGGCCCCGGCGTATTCAAAAAAACCTTTGTTGATCATGGATTGCAATTTGGGCTGGAGTGCGGCAATCGATGCATCGGCCTCGGCAGCGTTGACCAAATGCGTGAGCCAATCCGGATCGGCTTCGACGTCGTTATTGAGGAGTACCACGTAGGCGCCTTTACTTTGAAGGATCCCGACGTTATTGCCGCCCGTATAGCCGAGATTGGCACCTGTTTCTATGATGCGAACCCAGGGAAATTTTTCGCGTGTGTAAGATACGCTGTCGTCGCTGGATGCATTATCCACCATGATCCATTCGACATGGGGATATGTAGTACGCCGGAGCGATTCGAAAAGCGTGTCGGTGAAGCGACGGCCATTATAGTTGAGGATAACGACGGAGACAAGCGGAGATGCGGGTAACATGGATCAGAATGCCGGTTCAACGTCGTGAGAAGATGGCGGCGGTACGATGCCCGCATGCGCCGTATCCATCGGAACAAATTTGGTAAACTTGCGCGCCCATCCGAGTTTGGCCGTGTCGGTCGGACCGTTGCGGTGTTTGGCGATGATAATCTCGGCTTCCGTAACCATGGATTGATTGAAGGAATCTTGTGCCGTATTGTAATAATCTTCACGATGGATGAACATAACGACGTCCGCATCCTGTTCGATAGAACCCGAATCGCGCAAATCGGAAAGTTGCGGGCGCTTGTCCCCTCCGCGTTGCTCGACAGCGCGCGAAAGCTGTGAAAGGGCAATCACGGGTATGGATAATTCTTTTGCCAACGCTTTCAGCGAACGGGAGATCAAGGCCACCTCTTCCTGACGATTGGCACCCGAACGCACCGACGCATTGATCAGCTGGAGATAATCGATAATAAGAAGTTCGACATTATGTTCTGCTTTGAGACGTCGTGCCCGCGCACGCAAATCAAGAATGTTGAGACCGGCCGTTTCGTCAATAAAGATATTCGCCTTATGCAGATTATTGACACTCGTATGCAGTTTGCGGTAGTCCTTATCCGGCAAATTGCCGCTACGCAAGCGTTGAGCGTCCACTTCTGCTTCCGCGCAAAGCAAACGCGTCACAAGATCGGTCGAAGACATTTCGAGCGAAAAAATACCTACGGCTTTTTGATGCAAAACCGCCGCATGGCGGGCGACATTGAGTACCAGGGCCGTTTTTCCCATACCGGGCCGCGCGGCAACGATGATCAGATTGGAAGCTTGAAAACCGTTGGTGATATGGTCAATACTTTGAAAACCTGACGGAACGCCGGTCAGTCCCCCCGGGCGATTGTAATAATTATCCATTTGCTCAAAAGCATCGTGTAAGATCGCATTGAGCGGGCGAAACTGTTGGCTGGCCTTATCCTGAGCGATATCAAAAATTTGTTTTTCGACGGTGTCAATCAGTGTATCCACGTCTTCGGTTTCCTGAAACGCCATATTGACGATTTGTCCGCCGACAGTAATCAGTTTACGTAAACGGGATTTATCAAGAACGATTTTGGTGTAGGTAGCAATATTGGAGGCGCTGGGCACTTTATTGGTCAAACCTGTAATAAAGTATGCTCCGCCGATGCGTTCCAGTTGGTTGGAGCGTCGAAGTTCCTCGGTTACGGTAAGCGCATCGATCGGCTCGCTCCGCAGATACAATGTTTTCATCACGCCGTAGATGATGCGGTGGGATTCTTTGTAGAAACAGGATTCATCCAAAAAATCCATGATCGAGGTAAATGCCGTTTCATCAATCAAAATGGCGCCGAGAATAGCTTCTTCGACTTCCGTGGCCTGCGGTGGTACGCGCCCGGGGTAGTCGAGAATTTTACCGTTGATTTGGTCTTCCTGTACGGACATGTTTTTTATAAAAAATGGTTAGATGACTCAATTAATAACAGCAAAACTCAGTCTAAATCTTAGTTTTGCGGGGAATGAAGTTAATCAAAAAATGGACTATTGCAAGTCCGTATCGCCGTTTGATTTGAATTTTTCGAGCAGCTCGTTGATCGTCGTTTTATTGAGATCAAACGCTTGATCGTTGGAGGCTTGCTTCATCGCGGAGACCACGTCGCTCAGAAGATTGATCGTACGGGAAATGCGACGGCATCCTATGGAGGCCACATCGATCAGTTTGCGTACTTGTTCGACGTCGGCGGGATCGGTGAGCTGCGCACGTCCTGAAATCGGCGCGATGGCATTATTGATATGATGGGAAATCGCGATCAATGTTTGTTCCAAGGTACGAATGCGTTCGATTTCTTTTTCACGGTTGGTCAGAGCCAGACGAAGTTCGCGAAGTTTGAGCAGAGACGCGATTTGAGCGCGGAGTTCGGTAAGGTTGTACGGTTTGGTCAGATACGCATCCGCGCCTTTTTCCAGGCCGGTGAGTTTATCACTCAATTCGACTTTGGCCGTAACAAGCACGATCGGTGTCATTTTGATCGTATCATCGCTGCGAATGGCTTCGCACAGTTTGTAGCCGTCCATTTTGGGCATCATGACGTCGCTCAACACGATATCATGGTGATGTTGCCGTAAAATAGACAAACCTTCTTCGCCATCGCCCGCTACATCAACTTCAAATTTTTCTTTGATAAAATACAAACGAAGGATTTTTATCGTATCGGGGTCGTCTTCGACGATCAATATCCGGTTACTGCGCGGAAAAGGTGATCCCTTAGTACCTTCAGAGTTCATGCAAGCCCGATAAAATTGACTTTTGAGGAAATTGTTTATACTTTGATTTTCAATTGTGCGCCCTATGGGGCAGGACAACATACTACAGAAAATTACCCATGCGCAAGCCTTTTTTATGCGCAGACGGAGGGAGTAAAAACGTGTACAAACGATCGTCCATATATATATTTTTGAGCCTCATTTTGTTGTTAAACGGATGCGTGCCGCAGTACGGTGAACTCAAGTTGCCGCCACGCCATATTATTATAAAATACTGTTGGGAAACATTTGAGCTTGGTCTTAAAGACAAAAATGATTTTGTCAAAACGTCCACGCTGACGACTTTGGGACGCATCGGCTCGGCATCAGCGGCGGAAACCATCGCATCGGCAGATCTCGGTGTGAAACCGCAAGTGACGCGCACAGCCGTTGCAACGCTGGCGCAGATGCACGACAGTGCGGCATTTCAAGCCTTGCTTCGGTTCCGTGGTCATTCTGATTTTTTTGTGCGCGAAAATGTCGCGATGGGTATGGTACGCATGCGGGATTTGTACGGTGACACCTTAGTGGCCCGCGTACTCAAGCGTATGCATCTATACGTGGATTCGATCGAAAGCGATACGATGTTCTACGAAAAATCCGAGATTCAGCAAGAGCGGCGTGAAATCAAAACCAAACTGGCCATTGCTATTTCATCGGTTGATCCGCGATTCCCTGATCCTCAGATTGCGCTTGCCTACCGCGATGCACCCTTGGCGGCGCGTGTCGCATTGGTTAATTTTATCGGCGCCGTCAAGCCACCCAATGCACTGACATGGCTGAGCCCATTTATGATGGATTCTTCCACCTACGTACGTTCCAAAACAGCCGAGGCATTAGGAAAAATCGCCTCACCGCAAGCCTATGATATGCTGCGGGGTATGTTGCGAACGCAACGACGTGAAGAAGTCGTTGTCAACGCGGCGATCGCTTTGATGCCGGCCGACGAAGTGCGCGCCGTCGAAGTTTTGATACAGGCAATGGATACCTATGATGAAGATACGCAGAGTAATATCTTACTTGCTCTCGGCGAAGCTAAATTACCTGAATCCCGCGCTAAAATTTTGCCGTTGGTAAAATCGGCCGTTACCGGTAAAGGCGATTGGGTGCGGGTCGGTGCCATCGGTGCTTTGGGATTGATCAAAGATACGACTACACTGCCGCTCATCGAAGCGGCGCTGGAAGATCCGGTGGACGAAGTCCGCGAAATTGCCGTCGGGGTTTTGGCTCAGATGAAAGGCGAAACAATGGTGGATCGGCTCAAAGCCTGGGCAAAAGACGATCAGTACTCCATGCGTTCCGTCGCGCTCGCCGGATTAGGTTCCCTGCGCGATCCCGTCATGGTCGAAAAAACCGTATATCCGGTTTTGTATAATACCATGAAGTTTGATCCGGAAATGATGGTCCGAGTGCGGGCCGCGTTTACATTGCTTAATATCATCAATGATCGTAAGTACACCAAAGGAATTTGAAGCTAAGTATTGCTAACCTAACAAGGAGCTAATCAACGCATATGCGTCGTTTGTCCACTATCCTTTTCGTATTGATACTCGGCTACTATGCCGTATCCAGTTACGTCAGTTTTTACAGCGAGCTGTTGTGGTTTCAGTCCATGGGGTATGAAGAAGCCTTTTGGCGAATGTATATGACTGAATATATTGTCGGTGCGGTATACTTCGCGATATTTTGGCTTGTGATCGGCGTCAATATATGGATCGCTTCCCGAATGGAGGCCGTGTACGTTTCACCGACCGGCGGTGTGTATCAACAACCCTTCAATCTTGTTGCGAAACCTGCCAAAACAATATTTTTCGGCATTTTGATCTTTGTAAGTTATATCATGTCCAGTGCGCCGGCCGCCAAGTGGATGCGCATTTTGCAATACATGCATAGTGAAAGCTTCGGTACGGCGGACAGTGTGTTTCAAAAAGACATCGGTTATTATATTTACCAACTGCCATTTTATCAGAGTATCGTATCATGGTTGTATGGCGTGGTGATCGTCGCGATGATCGCTGTGCTGGCTACGTATCTTTACCGTAAAGCGATTTATATCGAACCGCAAGGAATTCGCCTCGCGGATGTCGTGAAACGCCATCTGATGATACTGGGCGCCATGTTGCTTTTGATCTACGCCGTGGATAATTATTTTTCGGCGTACAATATCCTTTACAAAGATAACGGAACGGTAGTCGGCGCATCGTATACGGATGTGCATGCCGTTCTGCTTGGTTACCGTGTGATGATTGCCGTCGCCATACTTGGTGCGATCGCCGCATTATGGGGCGCTGTCAAAGCGACGTGGCGGTTTGCGGTGATCGGCGGCGTTGCCCAATTTGCCGTCGGCTTTGTCATGCTCAACGTGTATCCCGGGCTGATTCATCGTTTTGTGGTCACCCCCAACGCGCTCGAAAAAGAAAAACCTTATATCGAAGAAAATATTCGCCAAACGCGTCGCGCCTACGAATTGGATAAAATTACCGAACAGGATTTTAACTACGAATTATCGCTCAAAGCGTCCGATTTGAAAGCCAATTCCTCCACGATCAAAAATATCACGTTGTGGGATTATCGTCCGATCAAAGATTCGTATTCGCAGCTTCAGGAGATACGTCCGTATTACAATTTTTATGACGTGGACATTGATCGCTACATGATCAACGGCGAATACCGTCAGGTCATGTTGGCCGGACGTGAAATGAATCTCGACAAAATCGGTTCCAGTGAAAATTGGATCAATAAGACCTTTATCTACACCCACGGCCACGGTATCGTCATGAGTCCGGTCAACGTCGTTACACAAGAAGGTCAGCCGGAGTTTTTCATCAAAAATATTCCGCCGGAATTAGCGGTGAATATCAAAATAGATCGCCCGGAAATTTATTTCGGTGAACTGATGAACGAATCGGATTACGTGATCGTCAAAACTTCGAAAGAAGAATTTGACTATCCTTTGGGCGAATCCAATCAGCATACGATGTACAAGGAAGAATCCGGTGTAAGTATCGGCAGCTTTGCCCGTAAGATGCTTTTTGCGATTCGTTTTAACAAATTTAATCTCCTGCTGAACGACTATATTCAGGCGCAAAGTAAAGTATTATACTATCGTAATATCCGCGATCGCGTCGAAAAAATCGCGCCGTATATCCGGTGGGATCGCGATCCGTACCTCGTGGCGGAGAACGGACGACTTTACTGGATGATGGATGGATATACGATCACGGATCAATACCCGTACTCAGCTATGTCGGAAGAAAGAGTGGGTTCCGGGGCTTTTGCACGCAAACGCTATTTCAATTATATCCGCAATTCCGTCAAAGTCGTGATTGATGCGTACAACGGCAAAACCGATCTGTATGCATTTCAACCCGACAGCGATCCGCTGATCCGTGTTTACGGAAAAATGTTCAAAGGGGTGTTCAAAGAGTACGCTACCATGCCGGACGAACTCAAAAAACACGTGCGTTATCCGCAGGATTTGTTTGACATTCAGGCGTCCCATTTCGCATCGTATCACGTGTCGGATGCCAATGTGTTTTTTAATAAAGAAGACGTGTGGCATGTCGCTCAGGAAAAATACGGCGATGATGTGCAGACCATGGAGAGTTATTACATGATCATGCGCCTGCCGGGCGAAACTAAAGAAGAGTTTATCACGTTGTTGCCTTTTACGCCCAATAACAAATCCAATATGATCGCCTGGTTTTGTGTACGCAGTGACGGGGACAATTACGGAAAACTTCTGGTGTACCGTTTTCCCAAAACGGAACTGGTGTACGGTCCTATGCAGGTCGAAAGCCGTATAGATCAAACGCCTGAGATTTCAGAAAAACTTACGCTGTGGAATCAGCAAGGTTCACGGGTGACGCGCGGCAATATGCTCGTTGTTCCGATCAATAATTCGCTGCTCTACGTCGAACCGCTGTATCTGCAGTCCAATCAAAGCCGTCTGCCGGAACTGAAAAAAGTCATCGTGGCCTACGGCAACAGTATTTTTATGGAAGACAATCTGGAAATCGGATTGGAAAAAATTTTCGGTGGCAATTACGGCGACTTCGGAACTTCGAGTACCGTGGCACCGATGTCTGAGAATAAAGCAACGACCGATAACGTATCAAGCAGCTTGTCGTCGGATCAATCGCGGGCTCTGCGTGAACTTTCACGCTCGGCGATGCAAAATTATAATAACGCACAAGATGCGCTCAAACGCGGTGATTGGGCTAAGTATGGCGAATTCCTTGAGCGCCTCAAGCGTGATTTGGATAAACTCAACGAACAAAGTCAAAAATTCTAATGAAGGATAACCGTTTGCAAGCCCAACGTTCATTGCCGCTCAGCAGTTGGCATATTGTATTTCCCAATGATACCAATCCGCACGGAACGATGTTTGGCGGTAAGGTCATGGCGATCATGGATATTCAGGCCGGCATTGTTGCGACACAATATTGCCATCGCATGGTGGTGACGGCGTCCACCGAAGCCGTGGATTTTCGCAATCCGGTCAAAGTCGGAGACCGGTTGGAAACAATTGCGCGGGTGGTATATGTCGGTAAAACTTCGATGGTCGTTCGTATTGACGCCTATGCCGAAAATCCGTTATCCGGAAAACGTAAACATTGTACGACGGCCTATTTTAATATGGTCGCGCTGGATGAAGACGGTGCGCCGACGATGATACCGCCGTTGATCGTGGAAACGGATGAGGAAAAACGCGATTTTGAACTGGCCAAACACATCAAAGAGGCGGCGACTGAACGTAAAAAACGATTTGCCGATACGTCGTTGTGATGCGCGATGTATAGTATTGATTGTATCAAAAAATAATTTATAAAAAAAAGTTATAGCCCATGATTCCTACATTATTTGAAATACCGATCTTCGGTGGCATTCCCATTCACAGCTTCGGGCTTATGATGGCGGCGGCTTTCCTTACTTCCAGTTTTGTGCTGCGGCGGTTGTTCAAAAATGCCGGATATTCCGAAGAATTGTCGGAAAAAATCATTCTTGTCGCGGCGATTGCCGGTTTAGCCGGTTCCAAATTGTATTATCTTTTTTTTGAAGCGTTTGAACGTTTTAAAAAATATCCGATGGAGATGTTGTTTAGCGGCGCGGGACTTACCTGGTATGGCGGTTTTGTTTTAGCGACGATAAGCATTATCTATTTGTTAAAGAAAAATAAAATCCCCGTCTTGCGCGGCGTGGATCTTATAGCGATCCCGCTACCGCTTGGTTATGGTATCGGCCGTATCGGATGCCATCTTTCGGGCGACGGCGATTACGGTTTGCCGTGGGACGGGCCTTGGGCTACAAATTATTCGCGCGGTGTCGTTCCGCCTTCTCAGGCCTTTCACGGCTCGGAGATCGCTCGTCAATATCCGAACGGGATCGTTCCGGATAATACGCTTTGCCACCCGACGCCGTTGTATGAAACGTTGATTTCAACGGGAATTTTTTTGATCCTGTGGCATATGAGTAAACGTAAATTGCCTGCGGGTTCCATCATTTCGCTTTATCTCATGCTTGCCGGTATGGAGCGTTTTTTTATCGAATTTATGCGTCTCAATCCTAAAGTGGCGTTTGGCCTGAGCGGCGCGCAATTGATCAGTGTGGTGATGATTACAGCCGGTGCGGGTTCGCTGGCTTATTTGTGGAAGCGTGCAACGGCATGATACGGTTTGTTTATGTTTTATTTTTGATCTTAGTGTTAAACGATACCGTATCGGCGCAGGCCAATGGGAAAATCGCGTCATCTCGTTTTACGATCGCGCGTCTCAAATACGGCGGTGGCGGGGATTGGTATGGCAATAAAAACGCATTGAATCACCTGCTGCGTTATTTGAGTGATAATACCAATATTGCCGTTGAAAAAACGGAAACCTACGTGGATCCGTCGGATATCCGGCTTTTTGATTATACCTTTTTGTATATGGCCGGTCACGGCAACGTCAAATTCAGCGATGATGATGTTCGCCAATTGCGTCGTTTTCTGACCGGCGGCGGCTTTCTTTGGTGCGATGATGATTATGGTATTGATCCGTATTTTCGGCGTGAGATGAAGCGTGTGTTTCCGGAACTTGATTTTACACTGATTCCTTTTTCACATCCGATTTATTCGATCGGATCACGGTTCCCCAATGGTATGCCGAAAATACACGAACACGATGGGGGCCCTCCGCAAGGTTACGGATTGTTTTGGAAAGGGCGATTAATTTGTTTTTATTCTAAAAATACGGATATCAGCGACGGCCTCGAAGGGCCGGAAGTATTTCCCGAAGACCATCCTGAAAAACAAGCGGAGGCACTTCGGTTTGCGGCGAATATTGTAATGTATGCCTTAAGTTACTGAGAAGGTGAAGAATATGAAAAATGGTGTCGGTGAAAAAATTCTTGATGCGGCTATGTTGGTGGTTATGCTGGCGGCGCTGTATCTGACATTTATTTGGGTTCCCAATGAAAAGACCATGGGTATCATTCAACGCGTGTTTTATTTTCATGTGCCCGCCGCGTGGGTTTCATTTTTAGCGTTTGGTTTTGTTTTTGTCGCGAGCATCATGTATCTGATCAAGCGGGATGACAAATGGGACGCCATGGCCGTATGTTCGGCAGAAATCGGTTTGCTTTTTTGTACGATCGTATTGGTGACCGGGCCGATTTGGGCTAAACCGGTGTGGGGCATTTGGTGGACGTGGGATGCGCGCCTGACATTGACGTTGGTACTGTGGCTTATATACCTCGCATACACGATGTTACGGGCATACATTGACGATCCGCTCAAGCGGGGACGCCTTTCAGCCGTCGTCGGCATCGTGGGATTTGTAGATGTTCCGCTGGTTTATTTTTCGATTCGCTGGTGGCGCACACAGCATCCGGCACCCGTCATGGCGGGGGGCGAAGGTTCGGGTTTGGCACCGGAAATGCGTTTGGTGTTGATGTTTTGCCTTGCCGCATTTACTCTGCTTTTTGTGTATTTATTGAATAAACGCCTGAAAATGGAGAAAACCGAACGAGAGCTTGAGTTACTTTATCGTACGGTGCAACGCGACAACCGGATGTAGTTTTTTGCGATAGCATAGTTGGTTCCAAGACGTTATATTAAAAAACGATGAGAAAAATAATTCTAATAGTTTGTTTGTTGTTGCTCCGGACGACCGTATTTGCCGGGGATGGGTATCAATTTTTGCGTGTCGGCGTGACGGCCCGCGCGACGGGACTCGGCGATGTGTTTGTCGCTCAACCCGGTGACGCAACAACGTTTATGTACAATCCGGCAGGCCTTGCAACACTACAAGGGCGGACTTTTGCAGCAAGCTATAAAGAAAGCCTGCCGTTATCATTGCAAGCCGGCGTAAATTATAAACTGCGGAATGCCCCGGTTACGGTCAATCTGACATTTACAGATATACAAACGACTGTCAGCGTATAAATTGAGCGCTACGACTGCTCAATCAGCAAAGATGAAATTTTCAGTTGATCTTTTTAACTCAAAATAAAAAATTCAAACTACTTATATTAAAACAAAAAAAGGATAGATTCATGAAGGAAGAACAAACCTTGGTTAATGACGTAAAGCAATTTTGGTCAAGTCATCCAATGGCATACAATTTTCCGACTAAAAACCTTTCGAAAGATTTGCTTGCGCAGATTGATCAAAAATTTTATAAAAAGGCTGTCAATTGTTATAATGGTGATGGCAAAAAACTCTACTCCGATTATATTGACTATAATGAGGTGATCAAGAATAAGAGTGTTCTGGAAATTGGATACGGAATGGGCACTATGATGCAATGTTTTTGTGAAAATGGAGCTAATTATTTTGGAATTGATCTTAGTGATTTTCATTTTGCTGCAGCTCAATTTCGAAAATCCATGTTTAATCTTAACGCCGATGTTGTATTAGGAAATGCAGAAAGTTTGCCTTATGGGGATAATCAATTTGATTTTGTTTTTTCACATGGGGTTATCCATCATACGCCACAGACCGAAAAGGTATGTGATGAAATTTATAGAGTGCTAAAGCCGGGCGGTAAATTTCTTGTTATGGTTTATCATATGAATTCGATTCGAGTAAGATGGGACTACCACATTAAACATTCCTTCTTTCGATGGCAAAAAGGATTAAAAACATTTTGTAGCATTCAAGAAGCGTTGAATTATCATACGGATAACCATGACTCAAATCGAGGCGGCTCACCACTGGCTAAAGCGTATACACGAACGACAGGCGCCAAATTGTTTGAAAAATTTAAACACCTGCACATTGATGTTACTAGCAATCCCATTGAGTTTGAAAAATTTCCCTTTCATCCTTTTGGTAAATTGATGCCCTTTTCATTAAGAAAAAAATTATCCAAAAAATGGGGATATTTTTTGATGATTAATGGGCAAAAATGATACAATTTAAAAACATCAATACTACAAGATAAAATCATGTCCGGCATTGTGGGGATGATACATGTTGATCCGAATAGCATGTCGAAAATGGAGTGGGTTCACTGGCGTATTTGTGGAAGCGCACTATCGCATGATCTAGCTTTGATTTTGTTGTTAAATAATACCGTGTCTGCGCAGACAAGCGGGAAAACGGTGTCCTATTGTTTTGCGATTGAGCGCCTCAAATAGGGCGGAAGCGGTGATCAGTATGGCAATAAAAACCCATTGAATCATCGGCTGAATTATTTGAACGAAAATACTAAATATTGCTGTTAAAAAAACGGAGACGTATGTGGACCCGTCGGACATACGTTTTTTTGATTATAATTTTTTTGTGCATGGCGGATCACGTCAATGTCAAATTTAGCGAAGGTTCGGGTTTGGCACCGGAAATGCGTTTGGTGTTGATGTTTTGCCTTGCCGCATTTACTCTGCTTTTTGTGTATCTATTGAATAAACGCCTGAAAATGGAGAAAACCGAACGCGAGCTTGAGTTACTTTATCGTACGGTGCAACGCGATAACCGGATGTAGTTTTTTGCGATAGCATAGTTGGTTCCAAGACGTTATATTAAAAAACGATGAGAAAAATAATTCTAATAGTTTGTTTGTTGCTGCTCCGGACGACCGTATTTGCCGGGGATGGG
>JABWCP010000022.1 GCA_013360215.1 bacterium
GTTAACACACTCAGCGTATCATAACGCAAACCCCCGTTATTCGCCTGGCTGCGAAGCACCGCAAACGAAGTGTCACCCAAAGCCACCGTTATAAGACCGGTTTGATCATGAAAACCGGCGGAATCTGCAGAAATATAACCACTGCTTACACGGCGACCATGAAACGAAACACTATCGGATCCGCTTGTTGAGCCTGCTAAAAAACCCATCACGCCGGAACTTGACCAAGTGACTTTAACGCGGCGCAAAAAATTGCCGTTCCGATCATAACCATATGCAAAAACACGTAGCGAATCATCAGCCGAAATCGTGGTATCGACAGCAAGCCCTGACGGTTCTTGGTTGTACCATTTGACAGATAGGGTGTATAGCGTGTCTGGAATTACTGAAACCGTAGGGCTTCCGCTAACCGACAATCGCGCCGCACTGACCAAAGGCGCAAGTACCGATGAAGGAAAACTGACATTACCTAGAATATTTTCAGCATCAACGGTGAATGTAACTTTGATAGAGTCTCTGATTCCAAATACATTGGTACGAACGCTGATCGAATCATTCGTTGTATTATAACTCCATGTGGCGAAGTCATACGATGAAAGGCCAAGCGCCGACGGCCGTGAGGACGAATTGATGAAGAACTTGGATGAGCCGTCGACGGATATATCCGTTACTGTGGCTGATTTAGAAGTAAACGGATTGCGAATTAACACCGAATCTATTCGCGCAAGAGAATCTGTTGACCCATTCACATAAATCGAATACGTAAACGAATTCAACGATGTATTGGTTCGAACGCTTGACGGAGAAATCGTAGCACTCGCTGTAGCAGATGAGTTAGTGTGAAACAAAATAGCCAAGCCATCCTCTAAAGAAGCCGAATTAAAACTGTACTGCGAAGCCGTGCCATTTGAACTGTCAACACCTACAGATACTGTAGCGCCTGTAGCGGTACCAAGTGTCTGATACTGAAATTTTATTAAATTTGTTGTTTCATATAGAATAGCTTGAAACGTTATTACACTTCCTCCAGATAGAAAATTAGACCATGTAACAACAAATTGTCGATTAGGCGAAGTTCCTTGGGTTTGATAATGTATCCTCGTTGCAACGGGATTAGTAGTAATTAGATCCCAGTACGGCGCTATAACACTATCGGGCCCACCTGCGAGAGTAAGATCGTTATTAGCACTGAAGTCCGTACCTAATAAGTCCTGAAAACTGAGGAAACCGCGAGAACTAATGTCGACCTGAGAGTAGGTGTTCCCGTAAAAAACAAAATTGAATCCGATATTGACCAAACCTGTGGTTGAGCCCGTCGTCGGAGTGATTACAGAGCCGGCTGATGCGTCTACCCACTGATATGTAGCGTAAGGCGCAGCGGTTGAAGTTTTGCTGTCCGTCCACATATAGGCACGGTTTGAACCACCCTGTCCCGCTGACACAACAAACGAGAAAAAAGAGAATACTAAAAAACTATATTTGGTTGTACGTATCAAGGAATGCATCAAGGCGCGTCAGCTTTAACTTTAATTGTTTGCGAATTGGTTAATTTCACAGGGTTGGAATTATGATCTTTGCGTACGGTAACGTCTAAATTATATTTTTTTTCCGGTAGTAATTTTAACGCTTGTGCTGTAGGTACAGCCAATGCTAATTTAACGATAAGTTTATCGCCTGATTTTAAAACATCATTAAATTCGATCTTAGCTCGTTTATCAACAATCTGAACAAAAACCGTACCCGAAACTTTTTTTTCGAATAACGCCTGATTTGTAGTCATCCACAGGGGAACGGCATTGTGCTCGATTGAAACAATTCGAATTTCTTCGTTCAGCACATTTCCAATCTCAATGATTTTACCAACTCCATTTTGAATTGAAATAGTCAATTTCGATTCCGCACTCTCTCCTTCGGTCCATTCGATTTGATCTATAACATAACTTCCACTTTGTGAATACACACTAAGCGGAATAATCCAACTAAAAACAAAAATCAGAAGTGAAAAATGGAAAAATGACTTCATTCTTCTCTCGTTTCGAAAAAAGCAATTAGAAAAATATGAAACACTCTACACTGACTTGATCTGTTGAAATGCAGTACAAATCACACGAAAAAGTGTCGAACCGATATATCAAGAAAAAAATAGTAAAAACGCATCGTCTTTGCAAACAAATTCAATAAAATGATAATGATAGACAAAAATAAAGCCGTTGCGATATATCACAGCGGCTTATAAAAAAGCAATAAAAAACAAGTTCAATTTTTTTTATTTTAAATAATAACGTTCCAATTTTTCTTTCAGGTATTCAAAGGCCTCTTCAGGCTTGTCGGCATACGCAAAAAGCTTCAAGTCCTCCGGACTAATCATGTGATGCTTGGCCATCGCTTCAAAATCAACAATCTCATCCCAATACGTTTTACCGTAAATAAGTATCGCTAACGGTTTTTCTATCTTTTTGGTTTGGACTAAAGTCAGTAATTCGAACAATTCGTCTAGCGTACCATAACCGCCCGGAAAAACGACAAGTGCTTTAGCAAGGTAGGCAAACCAAAACTTTCTCATAAAAAAATAATGAAATTCAAAATTTAATTCGGGCGAAATATAGGGATTGGGAATTTGCTCAAAAGGTAAACTGATATTAAGTCCGATGGTTGGGCCACCGGCCTTTTTTGCTCCTCGATTCGCTGCTTCCATTATACCAGGGCCGCCGCCACTGCATACGATAAAACGTTTACCACCGTCCAGTTTGGATGACCATCGTGTCATCATTTCAGCAAGCTTCATAGCGTCGCGGTAATACACGGACATATCTAAATCCGATTGGGCCCATTGAAGTTTACGACGAAGAGATGCCGACGGTGTTGATTGATTTTTCGCTTCTTTTTGTAGGGCTTGTAATTTGATTTTGGCATCTTTTGGATCTAGGATACGAGCCGAACCGTAAAATACGATCGTATCACGGATCCCATACCTCTTGAAGCGCGCATACGGTTCATGCATTTCACTAATAACACGCAAAGTTCGTCCGTCAGGGCTATGCAAAAAAGCACCGTTATCGTATGCTTTGAGCGGAATTCCAGTTTCATCCAAATGCGGCAAACGAGATTTGGGCATATTTTTTCCTAATTTTATGTAGCGGTAGTCTGGTCAGATATTGGCTACTTCCGCTTCCAGAAGTTGGCGTTCATACATCACGGCATAGGTACCTTTTTGTTCGACTAATTCTTCGTGCGTACCTGTTTCAATAATTGCACCGTCTTTCAATACAATGATACTGTCCGCATGCTTTACCGTTTGAATGCGATGACTGACAAGTAATGTTGTACGATCTTCCATTAAGACTTTCAGGCGCTTCAGTATTTCGTCCTCCGTGTGGGTATCCACGCTCGAAAGAGCATCATCCAGTATGAGTATTTTAGGCTGGCGAATCACGGCGCGCGCGATGGCCAAGCGCTGTTTTTGTCCTCCCGATAAAGTGATACCGCGTTCTCCTATAATCGTTTCATACTTTTCCGGAAAATCCTCAATATTGCCTCGTAACTGAGCCGTATCAACGGCCCAAATGACTTGATCCGTCGGCGGATTATCAACGCCAAAAACTATGTTTTGATAAATTGTATCGGAAAACAGAAAATTATCTTGTGTAACCATGCCGATATGTTGACGCAAAACAGATACCGGAATCGTATTGATATCACGATCGTCAATGAATAGCATTCCGTCCGGAATAGCATACAAACGCGGAATCAGATTGACCAACGTGCTCTTCCCGGAACCTGTCGCGCCGACGATGCCCAAGGTCATTCCGGGTTGGATGCAAATTGAAATATTTTTCAAAACAGGTATATCGCGATATGAAAAATTAAGATTACGAAATTCTATCTTACCCGCAATGTCAGAGTGCCCGTTATTTTGACTGTTTTTATCACTGATTGCGGGCTGTTCATCAAATATGGCATTCATTCGTTTCATGGAAGCCGACCCGCGTTGAAAAATATTAATCACCCATCCGACGGCTACCATCGGCCAGATCAGCATCGCCAGATAAAAATTGAAAGCCGTAAACTCTCCAATGGTCATTACACCGTCTATCACTAAACTTCCGCCGTACCACAGCAAAACAGCAACACTCAGCCCGATGGTCAAAATCACGCTGGACATCATGATCCCGCGAATTCGAACCATGGACATATTGAGCTGAATATACTCATGACTGAGATTTTCAAACTTCTTAATCTCCGTGGCTTCTTGGACAAATGATTTTACTACACGGATACCTGAAAAATTTTCCTGCGCCGCCGAGCTGATATCGGAAAGTTTTTCCTGAACTTTTTGCGAGCGCGTCATGATCACTCCGGATAATCGACCAACCGCAAACGAAAGTAAGAATAAGGGCAGGAAAGCCAGTAACGTAAGCATCGGACTGATATGTATCATCATCGGTACGACGTAAATAAACGCTACAATCGTATTGGCGGTGTACATAATGCCGGGTCCAAGCACTTCGCGTACATTGGCGAGATCGTTGGTCAGGCGGCTCATCAGGTCACCCGTTTTGGCATACTGAAAAAACTGAACGTGTAATTTTTGCAAATGCGAAAAAAAATCACTACGCAGGTCATACTCGATCTTTCGTGACATGACGATGAGCGTTTGTCGCATCAGATAAAGAAAAATGCCGTGTAACAATTCGACAAAAAGGTACGCCGCAATGTATGCCACAACGATGGCCACACCAAGTTGTAACTCGACGGAATGGATGATTTGATTGTATAAAGGAAATGTTGAAGGATCCGTGCCGGGCGCCAATGTGTCAATAGCTTCACGCACCAACTGAGGGCCCGTTGACTGAAATAAATTTTTTAAAATAACCAGCACAAATCCGCTAATCCAATAAACGCGGTATTTCCAAAGGTACGGCTTCAGGCGCTTAAACATAGAATCTTATTCTTTGGTATAAAGATTGTTTTTTTTGATATACGATAATACTGCATTCGGTACGATATAGCGAACCGATTGATTTCGTAAAAGTCGTTCACGCACCCATGAAGAAGCAATCTCAATCACAGGTTTATCAATACATATCGCTTCTTTTGTGAATCGCAATTCGCCTTTATCGAAGTCAAAACCCATACGCGGATATACGACGATTTTAGCAAGTTCAGTCAACCTCTCCGGTGTTTTCCAATTAGGTAGATCAAGTAACGAATCCGATCCGATCATCAGAAAATATTCGTTTTTAGGATTCTCTTTTCGTAAAAACTCCAACGTATGAACCGTATACGAGAGACCGGATAGTTTTTCTTCAATGTCAGAGCATTGGAAATACTCATTTTGTTCAATGGCTAAATCCACCATCGTTTTGCGATGATGAAATGAGATTACGTTTTCAGAAGCTTTATGCGGTGGCCGGGCTGAGGGAATAAATACCACTTTGGACAAACCGAGATGATCGCGAATAATCTCAGCGATGATCAGATGACCTGCGTGGATGGGGTTAAATGTTCCCCCAAATAAACCGATCTTTTCCAAATGGTGTATTTAATTTGCCGATTTGACAGAAGTGGACTCTTCAGGCTTCACTAATTTAGCCTCTTTGGCCGCTTTGGCTTGGGCCTTGAGTTCATCCTTCTTTATATCTTCCAGTGTTTCGAGGGCATCCGTTACCCACTCTTTTTCTAACGGGTATTCATCAATGAATTTTTTTAATAATATCTGAGCTTTTTGAAATTCCTCGATTTTATAGTTGCAGTATCCTTTCCAATACTTGGCTTGCATAGCATACGGCGAGTCATAATAATCGGTAATAACCTGATCATAGTAAACGATGGCGGCTTCAAACTCACTGATTTTACGGTAAATCTGTGCGCTTTCAAAATGTTTACGCGCCAATTTGTCTTTTACCGATTTATAATGTTTATCCATCTCAGTACGCAGTTCGCTGCGCGGGAACAAATCAATAAAATTCTGAATAGCATTTTGCGCCTGATAGGTAAACTTCTGATCCAAGGCAAATCCCGGCGAGAGTTCGATATAGCACAACGCTAACTGATACATACTTTTTTCAATAAATTCGCTTTTGGGATAACTTGATACCATACGTTCAAATTCTGACGATGCCGAAACCCAATCTTTTTGACGATAATAGCTTTCAGCCAAATAAAACTGCGCATCGTCGGCGATGTCCGAACCGCTGTATTTATAGGTTATCAACGAAAACTGTTCCTGTGCCGAAGTCCAATTTTTTTTATTAAAAAACTTCATCGCGTATTCAAAATGTTCCCGCGATGTCATGTACTGTGTAACATCTTTTTTGCTGCATCCGGTAGACAGTAAAAACGAACAAGCCATCGCTAAAACAAATATCTTTCTCAACATGAGATATCCTTTACAAAATGATATATATCGTTATGAATAAAATTTCAAAAAATCAAATATCATATAACGCATAGTCACCGTTGCGCGAAACAACGATCATAGTTTCTTCTTTCATTGGCGTCCATCCGTCATTGTTGTCTAAGGCCTCCGAAGTGACCAGTGTGCCGCCTTGATATGAAGTATAATAACCCAAACTATGCATTACTTTAGTAGCGATCAGGTAGTCCCGCGTAAGCATCATAAAATTTAATTGCGGTTTTCGCGATGCGTCCGCACGGCGACTGATTTCTCTAAGATCGGCTATGGTATGCTGCAATGCCGTACGTACGAAATGGATGTCCAGCGTTTGCGCTGGATTATATTTACGAAGATACGTCAGAAAAAGATGCATGGCATATTCGGAATCCGTATTTCCCGTAATATGTCCGCTAAGCGCGGGATCAATTTTGGCTAATGCCGAATCCATAACGTTTTCAATTCCGTAAACCGATCCGTTGTGAGCAAAAATAATGTCCTGATGATATATCCAGGGATGTGTATTGACCTTGGATGCACCGCCTACCGATGCCCGGCGTATATGCAACATGACACGTTTGAACGGCCGATGGGCTGTTTCCAAAAAAAGTTTATCGTTACGGGGCGCCGAAGCTTCCTTTATAACGTGGAATTGTCCATTTTCTTCGAAACCAAATCCCCATCCGTCGTCGTTGGGTTTACAACTGTCACGATCGCATACGCTTTGCCGGAGAATTCCGTTAGGCGCATCAAGAATTACGTTTTGTAATGATACCGGATTCGGCCCGGCATACCCCATGAGTCTGCACATCAGTGTTTTATCAATTCAAAACAATGTTTAAGATAGACTTTAAATTTTTCAGAGTTAGCCAAACGATCATATTCAATTTTCAAAATCGTTGCCGGTTTTTTATTTTGATCAAGTTGATACTGCATTCGTTTAAAGGAATCTAAATATTTTCCTTGCAAAGTTTCAATAAACGGGCGGAACCTATCAGCGTTTTTGGAATCACCCGATAACTGTTGTACGACCCCCTCAATGACCGTCCGATAACTGTTGTACGACCCCCTCAATGACCGTAACCGTTTTACCGATATGACTATTGAGATCACTTTTGATTGTTTCCAAAGCGCTTTTATAAATAATCCAATCTTTGTGCGTGGATGTCTCGGCATAACCCATCGCCTGTGAAACATAATTTTGAAACCGCTCATCATTCATCAACGTCATAAACTCGGCTTTGACTTGAGGCGCTGATTTTTTTCCGGCTTCGATGGAATCTTTATTATCATTCACCGCAAAATAATCATCATCACGGAGCTTGCCTATCACTTCTTCATGCTCTGCATTTTTATCATCATCTAGCGCATCAAGCAGCTTACCAAGAAAACGATGGTATTCGTCGATCAAAGGCACGACTTCTTGTTTAGCGCGAATTTGTGTATTTTCAAAATGACGCCAACCGATCGCATCCTGCAAAAGCGCTAAAATCAGATTGACCGCACGTTGGGTATGACGAGGATATTCAGGACGATCCAAACGACGCGTCATGAGGTACGTGCCATAATTTTTTATATCCAAAAGCGTCTCTTCAAACGTCCCTTCTTCTTCCGCTTTAGCTAAAACGGACTCCGGAATAATATTTTTCTTCACTGCATCGGATTCGATTGCACGAATGGATTCCTCTTTGAATACGGCCTTTACCTTGGCCTCAACGTATTTGACATTAAACGCATCACCGTCATCCGAACCCTTAGTGATCGTGCCGACACGAACATAATCTGCAACAGCTAATCCCAGTTCCGCATCGTTGATTTGATCTAGTATTCTATGGACACCGGGTTTATCAAGCGTGAGACGTTCTTTATCAATAAAATCGGCAACTTGGTTGATTGCATTAAACGCGCGTTCGGCACTGTTAAAAAAACCAAGCCGTTTACGTATTTCATGAAAATGACTGATGCGTTGATTGAGTTCGTCTTCATCCACGGTCATATCCGGCGGCATTTTAGTCAGATCTAAACCAATGTAATCGGTAGATAATTTCAGATAGCTAGGATCAATATCAAATTTGGACATAAGCCGCGCTGAAAGGTATCGAGCGGCCAAGGCTGCTTTTTTGATATCAGAATCTTCTTCTTTCATCACGCCTTTATCAATATGCGGCAATTCGTATTTAAAATATTCGACGACGCGACGATAATCATCTTTTTTGGCGTCCAGTTCTCCGATGAGTTCGACGAATTCGTATACTTCTTTGATTTGGAAACCTTTAATCTTAAAAATCATTGATGTGAGGTACTGCGTTTCCGCGGCGATCTCGACCAATTTGGCCGGATCGTGTAATGATTCATCGGGGTTATCAAGACGCCGCGCAAAGGAAATAGCCGCTATCGTCTGATCGGCGATATTATCTGCGGCCAGAACGCGGCGAATTTCTTCTTTGATTTCATCGTCAAGTGTCGGAAAATTATCCTGAGCTAGTTTCTCTTCGTATTGCTCCAAAGCAACATTAATTTCGAGCGAATTGATAAGTTGTAACCATTCTAATTTTTCAGTTTTTGAACCGAGTTCAATATTCAAGTCACCGGATAATGTCGTTTCGATAATGTGGTCCAGTATACGAAATTGACGTTTGATATTATTCGATTGCCCCAAACGATTGATGATAATGCCTTCCAGCGTATCGTTAGGATAATTGTATTCCGCTAAACGCATCTGCAATTTGGATAAAAGATAATTATTGATCATATCCTTCATCGTTATGGACTCGCTTTTACGCATGGTTTCTTCGCGCTTCATGGCTTCAGCAACCAGATTGACCACAAAAACACACTTCATCGTCGCGTCGTTATTGAGGTCGACATTATCAATTATATGAATCAAATGCGTTAGCGTCTCCGTATCGCGAATTTTCTTCTCAAAAAGTTCTTTGAGTTCTTTTCCCTTTCCACTTTTATCGCCTTTAGTTCGTTCGGAGGCTGCCTTTTCCAAAACGATATTGAGTACGGCATTTTCGATGGAATCGTTGATAAATTCTTCCATCTTACCGTCAAAAATCGGAGTGCCGAAATTTGAGGACTTGTTGACTAAAAGCGTCAACAACAAATTGATCATGTGTGAAGGTACTTTATGCTCGGCAAGAACCAGCTCCATCTTCGTTAAAGCCGCGACATCTTCAAGCTTGCTGACCAATAAAGTTTTATTAGATGACCGCTTTTTTTCAATTTCCTCTTGTATTCGCTCGGTCACCGCATTGATTTCTGTTTCCGAAAAGCGTTCAAGACGCGAACGAAATTGCGTGACATGTTCAGGAACCAGTTTGCCCGGAAAATCCGGAGCTTGAACAAGTTCCATCAACTGGTTCAGTGCAATTTGTTGTTGTTGCTGGTCTTGCGTTGCCATAGGTTATTCCATGGTATCGGTGATTTTAATCATTTAAAAAGTTAACACAATCCCGAATACATAGCAAGCAAATTAGCTATAAGCCTGACATTGCGGATGATCTCTGCATCCGATGAGCAGACTCTAAAATTTCAAATTAATTCCTTGTGTTTAGATTAAATCATCATATATTTGACCAATCAGTCAATTTTTATATTTAATAATATGTCAGTAATATTCAGTGAAAAAGAGCTCGAAAAACGTAAGGCCCTAATTAAGGTAACATATAAGTTAATTGCTGAGCATGGATTTACAAGTATTACTCTTCAAGATGTGGCCGATCGTGCAGATGTGAGTAAAGGCATAATTTTGTACTATTTTGAAAATAAAGAAGCTTTATTTGAAGCCGTACTTGAATGGTTGGTCAAAAGAATCGAATTACACATACGCGCCGAAGTTTCGCGTGC
This sequence comes from bacterium, assembly GCA_013360215.1. Lineage (NCBI taxonomy): Bacteria > bacterium. The sequence goes on from JABWCP010000022.1 coordinate 10,247, forward strand.
CGAAGATCCTATTTCCAAAATTAAAGCATTTAACGATGCTACTTTTTTAGGAATTAAAGAAAATCGAGAATTTTACTTAGTATATCTGGATTTTCTAGCACAAAGCAGCCATACCGAACGTCTTCGCAATGTCAACCTTGCCTTCTATAATCAATGCTCACAAGTACAATCTCAAATTTTACGCGATGGCATTGAAAAAGGAATCTTTCGCGAAGTAAGCATCAGTGAATATTGTATTATTTCACGTGCTTTGATCGATGGTCTTTGTATTCGATGGTTATTTGATACACCGGAGCGATTTACTTTTTATAAACAAACTGCACTTCAAATAACTCTCGACTATCTTAAGAAATAATTTTTTTTACTCAAAAACTGACCATTAGGTCAAATATTAAAAACGGAGATTGCATGACGGTCATCATAACAACTTTAGGAATTATTTTATTAATTATAATTGCTATGTTACTTCTCACACGTTACATGGCTTACAAATTCCTGGCAGTTAAACTACGCCCCAAAACCAAAACACCGGCGGATTTTCAACTGCCGTATGAATCCGTGCAATTTGAAAGCGAAGGACGTTTACTCAACGGTTGGATAATTCGTAATAATCCTCAAATGCCATTGGTTATTTTAGTTCATGGCTGGGAATCCAATGCTCAAGGCATGCTCCCCCACGCACAATATTTAACAACGGCCGGTTTTAACTTGTTTCTATATGACGCACGCGGGCATGGAGATTCGCAACCCGAAGATTACATGTCGCTTGTTCGATTTACCGAAGACCTGGAAAACGCTTACCGTTTTGTGAGACACAAAACAGAATTTAATAACCATCCTGTGATGTTACTCGGACATTCGATGGGCGGTGCAACCGTATGTCTGTTTACAGCGCGACACCCTGAAATAATCGCTGTTGTCGTTAGCTCAGCATTTGCGCGTTTTGATCTCATGATTCGTGATATGTTTAAAACTCATACCATACTTTTTAACTTACTTTACCCGGTTTTGGTTTCTCATTGGGAACGTATGCTTAAAGTTAAAATGGAAAATTGGCACCCTGCCGATCATTTGGCGCGCGTCCAATGTCCTGTATTTGTAGCTTTCGGAGGACAAGATGAAATGTTTACGGCTAAGCACTTTGAAACCTTTACCGGCGTCGCTACTAACGAACGTGATGAAAAACTTTGGTTGCCCGAGGGGCATCATCGCAATTTATATGAATTTGAATTGTATCGCACATCGGTCACAAATTTTTTGGTCCGATATGCAAAAGCCAATTTATATACATTAATGACTGGAGAAAGAACATATGCATCTTTGCCTTAAGCGCTGGTTAAAACGCTGGTTTGGCAATATCTTCAGTTGGTCTTTTTCGCAGAATGATATTGAAGACGGATTACCTAATCTGCATTGGCGTACGCCGAAAAGCTGAGTTTTTAGCTTGATTTTTTAGGCTTCGATCAATACTTTGGGCGCGTCATTTGAACATTATCCGCACGTCAAATTCTGAGGTTTTTTTTGAGTTTTATGCTTCCCAAAGCGGTGGCTGACGGTTTTACTCGCCTTTTGCAGCCATTGATTGCATTTTCAAGCCGCACCCGAATTAATCCCAATTGGTTCACCACATTAGGACTTTTGCTCAATGCAGTTGCTGCACTTATATTCGTAGCCGGTTCAATGTATGGAACACGCAGTGATTTACATTATATTGGATGGGGTGGTTTTTTTGTTTTGATGGGCGGCATTTGCGATATCTTGGATGGCAAAGTGGCCCGCTCTACGGGACTTTCATCGCGATTTGGTGCATTATATGATTCAGTGATTGATCGCTATAGTGAAGTGATCATGTTTCTCGGTATGGGATATTACCTGATCGGACATAATTATTTTTATGAATCAGTTTTTTGTTTTGTAGCTTTGGGCGGTTCGACGATGGTCAGCTATATTCGTGCACGATCGGAAGGCTTGCAACTTGAATGTAAAGTCGGACTTATGCAACGGCCCGAGCGAGTGGTTTGGTTAGGTTTTGGCGCTTTATTTTGTGGCCTTTCTCAGTACTTTGTTTCACCGGATTTTATTTTTTCGATTGGGAGTACACACGTTTTTAAACCCATTTATATTTTCACCGGCCCTATTGTCATAGTCGCCGTGTTGTCCAATTATACGTCCGTACAACGTATGATTCACAGTTATCATCAAAGCAAAACATCAAACTGAATTTGATATTTGTTTTAGCATAATAAGAAGGAGTCTTGCATTGGAAAAAAAGTCTTTGGATATCAAGCCCGCATCGGGAAAACTGGGAGTCTTATTACCGGGCATGGGCGCTGTGGCTACGACAATGGTCGCAGGCGTCATTGCCGTTCGTAAAGGTCTCGCTCAACCAGTCGGATCGCTGACCCAACTTGGAACGATACGCCTCGGCAAACGTACCGAAAAACGAATACCTAAAATCAACGAATTTGTACCGCTTAGCAGTTTGGAACAGATCGCTTTCGGCGGTTGGGATATTTTTGAAGACAACGCCTATCAAGCAGCGATCAAAGCGGGTGTTATCGAAAAAGATTTGCTCAATCAGATCAAACCGGAGTTAGAAGCGGTAAAACCGATGAAAGCCGTTTTTGATCAACGTTATGTCAAACGCCTCAATGGTACACATGTCAAGCAAGGCGCCAATAAAATGGAATTAGCCGACATGCTTCGTAAAGACATCCAAGACTTTAAAAAAACAAACGGCTGCGATCGCCTCGTAATGGTATGGTGCGGTTCTACGGAAGTTTTTATCAAGCCTACCGATGTACATCAGACCATCGAAGCGTTTGAAAAAGGATTACGAGAAAACGATGTCAATATTCCCTCCAGCATGATATACGCTTACGCGGCGATCATGGAAGGCGTCCCTTATGCCAATGGCGCCCCCAATCTATCAGCTGATGTTCCGGCATTGGTGGATCTTGCACAGAAAAAAAATGTTCCCATCTGCGGAAAAGATTTCAAAACCGGTCAAACGCTGATGAAGACCATTCTTGCACCAGGATTCAAAGCCCGTCTGCTTGGAATGAACGGCTGGTATTCAACAAATATTCTCGGAAATCGCGATGGCGAAGTACTTGATGATCCGGAATCCTTCAAAACTAAAGAAGAAAGTAAATTATCCGTACTTGAGCACATTTTGCAACCGGAAGTGTATCCGGATCTTTACGGAAAAATTTCACACGTTGTACGAATCAACTATTATCCCCCACGCGGCGATAATAAAGAAGGTTGGGACAACATTGATATCTTTGGCTGGCTCGGATATCCGATGCAAATCAAAGTGGACTTTTTGTGCCGTGACTCCATATTAGCTGCACCCATCGTCTTAGATCTTGCTTTATTTCTTGATCTGGCATCTCGCTCCGGATTCAAAGGTATTCAAGAATGGCTTTCGTTTTATTTTAAAAGCCCTCAACACGCCACGGCAGTTTATCCAGAACATGATCTCTTTATCCAACTGATGAAACTCAAAAACACATTGCGTTGGATGCGCGGCGAAGAACTCATCACGCATTTGGGATTAGAATATTACGATTAATCGAAGATTGTTCACATCAAAAAAGGGAGCGTTTTGCGCTCCCTTTTTTATTTCTATCGTCTGAGATTTCACTTTATCGCCGGCTTAAATACTTTGATATCGCCGTCATTGGCCGAAGGCGATATTCCAAGTATATGACACACCAATGCATAGATATGAATGTTTTCAAACGATGGGATCATCTTTCCTTTTTCAAACACTGGGCCTGACGCGATAAATAAGCCGCCCATCTCTTTGATTTCCGGATCAAAACCATGTGAACCATAAAGCCATCGGTCTTTATACCGTCTGGCATAATCACGCGTTGTGATAGACCACGGCGGCTCCGTCAGACATATGATTTCAGGAATTCTCGGATTTCCTTTAAATTTAAAACGCGCCGGAACGTTTTCCCGTGTATAAACCTGCATCCTCGGATGTTTATTGACCAAGGTTTTATAAACCTCATCCACATTTCCGTTTTTTGTCCAGATACCCACAAACGGAGTTTCATTTAAAATGCGTACGGAGTTAACATCTATCATATCATCGAGAAATATAAGGCTATCCGGCAAAACAGTAGCCATACCGTGATCGGACACCAAAATTATATTTACCTGTTCACTCAATCCCATTTGATCAATACCTTCGACCAACGAACCGATGACGGAATCTACATGCATTACAGCTCGATGTATTTCCTGAGATTCCGGACCAAATTCATGTCCGACTTCATCGGTAATGCTAAAATAGGTTGCAATAAATCGAGGCTTTAAATTTTGAGGCAGGGTAAGCCAGGAAAGCACGGTATCAATTCGGTCATAGTTTCGCACAGCACCGTTATATCGCTTCCATAAACTGGCACGATGACCTTGAATTAGCGCTTCGGATCCCGGCCAAAAGAAAGAAGCTGCTTTTATATTTTGTTTTTCCACTGTATTCCACAAGGGTTCGCCACCCCACCAATGCGAGTCCTTATTGGCGTTAGAATCTTTGTATGAAAAAGCCTTTTGATATTCCGGATCCCAGAATTGATTAGAAATTATCCCATGATGTGCCGGATATAAACCCGTAATTATCGAATAATGATTAGCGAAAGTTTTAGACGGAAAAACGGATATTAACGCCTCGGAACGGACGCCGCGTTTGGCCAAAGCCGTCAAATTTGGAGCCGTATATTTTTCCAAATAATCATACCGAAATCCATCCAATGAAATCAAAATAACGGATGATTTGCTTGCGTCGGATTGTGCGGTAGTATGATTAGCTTGGCATCCCGCTAAGCTAAAGATGATGCTTAAAAGAATAGTTGGTAAAATGTTACGTAGTATCACAAAAGCACTCCCAATAAGGATTTTACAGAGATGCGACTAACATACTCAATGCACAAATAAAAGAAAATATTTAATTGCAGGTTGTTGCTTTTTTGTCTAATATGCGCGCCGAATTGAAGGAAAACCATGAGCATAATCAACGAAATAAAAAAAAGACGCACGTTCGCCATTATTTCTCACCCGGACGCCGGTAAGACAACCCTGACAGAGAAATTTTTGTTATATGGCGGCGCTGTACAACTGGCCGGATCGGTTACGGCGCGTAAAAATCAACGCACGTCTCGTTCTGATTGGATGGAACTCGAAAAGCAACGCGGTATTTCGATATCCTCTACCGTTTTACAATTTGAATATACAGGTTTCAAGATCAACTTACTTGATACGCCCGGCCATCAAGATTTTTCCGAGGATACTTATCGTGTATTAACAGCCGTGGATGCCGTGGTTATGGTGATTGACGCAGCCAAAGGTATTGAAGCACAAACGCGTAAACTTTTTGAAGTGTGCCGGCGGCGGCGCGTACCGATTTTCACGTTTATCAATAAATTGGATCGCCCTACACTTGAGCCTTTAGCACTGATCGATGAAATCGAAAGTATTTTGCAAATCCACGTGTATCCGATGAATTGGCCATTGGGAACCGGCGTGGATTTTCGCGGCGTTTTAGATCGTCAAGCCAAAGAAGTACATCTTTTTGAACGCACAACCGGCGGCGCGTATCGTGCACCGGTTTCCGTATTTGATGTCAGCGACCCGCTTGTCAAAAACATGATGAGTCCCAATACTTACGCGACTGTAGTCGAAGAGTTGGAGATGCTGGATGCGGCCGGTGCTTCCTTTGATGTAAAAGCGGTTCATCGAGGTGAACTCACCCCCGTTTTTTTTGGCAGTGCAATGAATAATTTTGGTGTGCAACTGCTATTGGACGGATTTCTTCGCTACTCCATCGAACCCGCACCGCGCATCGTGGACGAACGTATCATCGAACCACAAATGGAAGCCTTTTCCGCTTTTATTTTTAAAATACAAGCCAATATGGATCCTAAACATCGCGATCGTATTGCCTTTATGCGCGTTTGTTCGGGTAAGTTTTCTCGCGATATGATGGTTACGCATACACGAACCGGAAAAAAAGTACGCCTGTCCAATTCGCATAAATTATTTGGTCAACAGCGGGAAACCGTAGATGACGCGTATGCCGGTGATATTGTAGGGTTGGTCGGTCACTCCGAATTTGGCATCGGAGATACGCTAACAGAAGATCAAACAATCGTGTACAAAGAAATACCCCGATTCCCCCCGGAATGCTTTTCGTTCTTACACAATCCCAACCCATCAAAATTTAAACGTTTTCGAGAAGGGCTAGAACAGCTATTACAGGAAGGCGTGGTACAAGCTTTTTATTTAAAAAATTCTTACGAAAAAGTACCGATTTTGGCCGCCGTCGGACCGTTACAATTTGAAGTCGTACAATTTCGCCTGGAAAGTGAATACGGAGCAGAATGTCGACTGGAAAGTACAAATTGGAAAGTGGTAAGATGGGTTTCTCCCGAAGCCGATTGGGAAAATATTTCAAAAATCTACCTTCCGACCGGTGCAGCATACGCCGAAGATATGGCCCACGAAACGGTTATTCTCTTTCCGGATGAGTGGACGTGTAATTATTTTATCGAAAAAAATCCGGAAGTGCAGTTATCATCATTTTCTTATAAAGATGCCACCGTACTGGATTAAACGCGTTTAAATTTTCGGTCATACGTTTCTTGCGATGAAATCACCTCATCGCGCGGCATACCCGATTTTTCGAGTACGTCATCCGGCATAAGTTTCAACCACCCAAAAAATTTTTCGGCATCCGAATCTGCGGCGATGCCGGCTTCCGCCATATCAAATAACCAATCCTCGCCTTTTTCATAACGTCCGGCTCGAGTTAACCATTCCAATACAGTCTGATAATACCCCGGATTTCCTGCGTACAGTATATCATGGGTTATACAAAAATCCATTTTTTCAGATCGTGATTGGAAATCACCTACGTTGAGACTGGCCTCATAAAAACACAGCCAAGCCTTGCGAAAAACACGCGCCGCTTCCATTTCTTTGTTTTCACTTTTCAGAATGCGCCCTTGTTGTAATAACAGTTCACCGACGCTATCAAAAAGTTCGGCTGTCCACTCCGATTTCCTCAGCAAAGTGATCAAATCCATTTCCGTCATACTATCCAGAAGATCCGGTGAAACGGAAACAGCCTGTGCTAAAGTAGAACGAATGTCTTCCAGCGCTTGTTGTTGTTCCTGCGGTTGCGGCATATTCATAACGCGTGCCAAAGCTTTGGCGCAGAGATCAACTAAGCGCATGATATAATCGCGATGTATCATAGTTTGTCTAACACTTTAAACATAAAAAAAGCCGCGTGATGCGGCTTTATTACTTTGGGATCAAATTTCATTTTTCAACTTCTAAAATGGCGAGTATTTTTTTATACACGACACCCATCGGTAATTGTCCGTCTATAGCATGGAGTTTGCCGCGTTTACGGTAATATTCACGAAGCGGAGCCGTCTCTTTTTCATAAACCTTGAGCCGGTTCTCTATGGCTTCCTTTTTATCATCGGATCGCTGATATATTTCTCCACCGTCTTTATCGCATACACCTTCGACTTTGGGCGGATTGGTCACTTTATTGTAAACGGCTCCGCAGCTACGGCAGATAATACGGTGCGAAAGGCGGTTCACGAGTTCTTCGGAATCCACATTGATGTCAATCACCGCGTCAATCTGGATGCTCATACGCGATAACAAGGCATCTAACGCCTCTGCCTGCGGGATAGTCCGAGGATATCCGTCAAGAATGAAACCGTAATGCGCATCATCAAGGCGCAAGCGTTCCTCGACAAGGCCAATGATGATTTCATCAGGTACTAATTGGCCTTGATCCATGTAGGATTTGGCTTTAAGACCGAGCGGCGTATTATTCCGAATGGCTTCGCGCAACATATCACCGGTGGAAATTTGCGGAATTTTAAATTCCTCCACCAATAATTTGGATTGCGTGCCTTTACCGACACCGGGGGCGCCCAGCAACAATAAACGCATGCGAATGATTCCTCCTATAATTCAACAATATCAGATTGTAGTTCTTCGGCATATTTCCGCAGTGGAAACTGCAAATTCTGCTCAGTAATATAATGATCCATCGAAAAAACCGGATTGGTTGTTTTCCGGTAACGCATATAATAACAGGGTTTACCCATCGCCTTCCATTTGCGTTCGTATTTTGTTTGAATGTAGCCTTCTAACTGTGAAGAAAAACCTTCGGGTATCAGTGATTCCCAACAACCGGAATCACCAATCGCTTCAAACACCCAATCTCTATAGTCTGCATCATCCGTCGCTATCGTCAGCACTCCGGTCATGCGCGTCGCCAACATCTGAAGCATCAACGTATTAATCACGCGGCGCTTGAGGCGTCGTTTTTTGAACCAAGGATCCGGGTAATTGATATATACATCGGCTATGGTCTCTTTGCCAAATAAGCGCCAGGTGAACAGCTTAGCATCCCCGATCAATAGTCTGCCATTGGTCAAACCGGTTTGATGTAGCTTTCGATCGGCTTTTTTTAGATAAAAACCGTCTATTTCAATTCCGACCATATTGCGCAATTTGTTCTGCGCACAAAAAGGAACCAGGAAACTTCCGTTACCAATACCGATTTCCAGATCAATCGGATTCATATTACCAAAGATCGTTGGCCAATCAAGCGGATCATCTTCGATAAGACGTCGTTTGATTGCCGGCGTTCGCCAATCAATTATCGCTGTTTCCATAATTCGATCAGCGATCCTGAAAATTGGGCTTGCGCTTTTCGAGAAATGCGGATACCCCTTCTTTCATATCGGCTGAGTTATATAACTCTGCAAAACAGGATGACTCGACTTCCATCGAAGCCGCCATTTCGAGACTGGCGCCCTGTTTCATTGACTTCAAAGCTTGTTTGATTGCTACCGCGCTTTTACTAGTCATCTTGGCTGCCAGTTTTTTGACATCATCAAGCAGCGTATCCTTAGAAACAACCATGTTTACCAAACCGATAGCCAACGCTTCTTCCGAGCGCACTTGATCACCGGACAAAATCATTTGTGAAGCTTTGCTTAAACCAACAATGCGGGGCAAGCGCTGCGTACCACCGAATCCGGGTATAATACCCAGTGTGATTTCAGGCAACCCCATAAAAGAACGATCCGAAGCAACACGCATGTGGCAACTCATGGCTAATTCCAATCCACCGCCGAGGCAAAACCCGTTAATCGCAGCGATCACAGGTTTTGGACCGTTTTCTATTTTTAAAAACACCTTTTGACCGAACGCCGACATTTCTTTTGCTTGCTGCTGGGATGTCAATTTTGAAATTTCTTCGATATCCGCACCGCTTGCAAACGTTTTTCCCGCACCGGTAATAACGATGACCTTGACCTCCGGATTGGCATGCAATTCATCCATCATACGATCGAGTTCTTGCAACAAAGGCATCTTAAGGCTGTTGCCCGGAGGATTATTCAATCCCACAATAGCAATTTTCTCTGCAATCTCAAGCGTCAGATACTGAAATGTTGACATTGGCGCTTCCTTTTTTGGTTCAGAATATATTATTCAGAGCGGACAATTCAAACTGTAAAATCAAGGTTGGGCAAGTAGGGTCAGAATTTGCTCTTCTATCTTTATTTCATCGCCTGCCGTGTACCCTTTTTTGTAAAAATGCACGGTACCGTCCTTACGGATCATTACCAGCGTTGGCAGAACAGTCATGGATAAACCTTTATCTTTGACATCAAATTTTTCGGCTGTCTTACCGTAAATATCCATCAGAACCGGAAGTGTCACAGGGTTTTCTGCAAGAAAACTCAGCACTTTATCTTGCGTCTCAGCGACGTTAATCAAAAATATACGTACATCGGCGTATTTGGACTGTAACTTTTCGAGTTCCGGTATTTCTTTACGGCATGGTCCGCACCAACTCGCAAAGAAACTAAGAATCACTGTATTTCGTTCTTTCTTAGCCTTAGGCAGCGAGCGCGGTTCGCCATAATAATCTTTGGAATAAAACTCGCTTTGATCCAAATATTTCAGAAAAAAATTCGGCGCCATTGAGCCGGGTTGCAAAGCGTTTTCACTTTGCGCCGTCAATGACGTCAATGGGGCTATCCATAATAACAAAAAAAAATTACGCACACGCATTATCGGTTATTCTGTTAAATCTAAATAATGTAAGCGGTTCGAATAACAAATAAAACAGAAAAGGTAACCTGTAGAACAGGTTACCTTTTCACAAACAAGTACCTGGCGTTGTGTTATTTTTTTACAACCCAAACTTTAATTTTTCCGATCACATCCGTAAACAGCTTAACATCCACATTGTACAAACCGAGCGCTTTGATCGGTTCGTCCAACAGAATCTTTCGCTTGTCAATATCATGCCCTTGCTGCGCAAGATATTCGGCGATATCCTGAGAGGTTACAGAACCGAAGAGCTTGTCTTCTTCGCCCGTAGCCACGGGAATCGTAACGGAAATGGCTTCAAGTTTTTGAACCATTTCTTGTGCCAACGCTTTTTCGCGCGCGAGGCGTGCTGCGATCATGCGTTTTTCATTTTCAAAAGCCGCTTCGTTGGCTTTGGTCGCCACCATAGCAAAACCTTTGGGCACAAGAAAATTACGGGCATAACCCGGTTTTACATCGACGATTTCGCCGGCTTGTCCGAGCGTATCGACGTTTTGCTTTAATATCACTTTCATAGAAAAATCTCCAGAGTTTCTTCGTTGTTACCGATTTTAACGAGCCATATCACTGACGAAAGGAATCATCGCCAGGTGACGTGCATATTTGACTGCGCTGACCAACTGACGCTGGTGTGTAGCGCATACGCCGGAAGTGCGGCGCGCCAAAATTTTGCCTTGTTCAGAAGTGAACTTCATAATTCGTTTGGTATCACGGTAATCAACATACAGCGCTTTTTCTTCGCAGAACGGACAATGTTTGGGTTTGTTCATGCCGCCGCGCGGTTCTCTGCGTTTCTTTTCAAATTTTTTCTCTGCCATGGTCGTATCGTTCCTTACGTTTTCGTTAAATGATTAAATCGCGGCTTCATCGGCAACGGCCTCTTTAGGCATCGCCGTTTTTTCACGTTTACGTTCGGCACGTAAACGGCTGTCCACCAACATGGTCATGTGACGCATGATCTGTTCGGTGATGTGATAATAATCATTCAACGCTTGGAGAGCCGACCCCGGCGCTTCAAACTCGACGCACACATAGTGGCCGTATGTTTTTTTGTTGATCACATACGCCAGCTTGCGCTTGCCCCATTCGTCTACGGCAACATTGACGGCACCGTGACTCGTGAGCACTTCTTTGATTTTGTCAACGATGCCTTTGATCACATCGTCACCGGTCTGCGCGTCAAATACAACAACGGTTTCATAAAACCGTGATTGTCCTGCCGAGCCTTTGCGGGTTTTTTTGGACATGGAGTCTCCTTTGGACTATGTTCGGCGTCAGCGTTTGTTAACACAACTTACGTTAGCAATTCTGACGCAGGATTATGATGATTCTAATCTATTAAAAGGGATTCATACATACGAAGTACGAATCCCTTCGAAATTCACTTACTTAAGCAACGGTGCAATCACCAGCGCCACAACCGACATCAGTTTGATGAGGATGTTAAGCGAAGGACCGGCTGTATCTTTGAACGGATCGCCTACGGTATCACCCACGACGGCCGCCTTGTGCGCGTCGGAGCCTTTTTTAACAACCGTACCGTCTTTGAGCGTGTAGCCGCCTTCAAACGATTTTTTAGCATTGTCCCAAGCGCCGCCGGAGTTAGCCATAAATATAGCCATACATACGCCGGTCACGGTACAACCTGCGAGCAAACCGCCCAAAGCTTCTTTACCTAAACCGGGAATAAAAGCGATCGCAACCGGTACAAAAATAGCCATAAGACCGGGCACAACCATCTCGCGGATCGCGGCCTGAGTAGAAATTTCCACACAACGTTTATAATCCGGTTTGGCTTCCGGTTTACCTTCGAGAAGACCTGGGATTTCTTTGAATTGACGACGCACTTCTTTGACCATGTCCATTGCAGCTTTGCCGACCGCGCTCATCGCCATGGATGAGAAAAGGAACGGGAGCATACCGCCGACAAATAAACCGGCCATAATTTTCGGATTGGCCACATCCAGTGTTTTCATGCCGACTTGGCTCATATAGGCCGTAAATAAAGCTAACGCTGTCAAAGCCGCTGACGCAATGGCAAAACCTTTACCGATCGCAGCTGTTGTGTTACCGACAGAATCTAATTTATCCGTACGACCGCGAACCTCTTCCGGAAGATGCGACATTTCGGCGATACCGCCTGAGTTGTCAGCGATAGGACCGTACGCATCTACAGCAAGCTGGATACCTAACGTAGAAAGCATACCAAGCGCGGCGACAGCAATACCATACAAACCAGCAAAATAATAGGAACCGATAATACCAACCGCAATCAATACAACGGGAATAGCCGTAGATTCCATACCGACAGCCAGACCGGAGATGATGTTAGTCGCAGGACCCGTGACTGATTGTTCGACGATACGATTGACATGCGAACGCCCACTGCCCGTGTACAGTTCGGTTACAATACCGACCAAAACACCGACGACCAAACCGAATACCGTAGCCAAGAATACATCGTTAGCCGTAACTAACTTGGCCGTATCCATCGTATCGTATAAATCTACCGATGGCCAAAGTTTATGGATGGCAAAGTACGAAGCAACGACCATAGCGCCGGCTGCAACAAAAGTACCCGTATTCAACGCTACTTGGGGATCACCACCTTCTTTCGTGCGAACAAAAAATGTACCGACGATGGAGGCAATAATACCTACGCCTGCTAAAAGAATCGGTAACAATACCGGCACCATACCGGCATTGGTGCCAACGATCATCGCCGCACCCAAAATCATCGTACCGACGATAGAGCCGACATACGACTCAAAAAGATCAGCGCCCATACCGGCCACGTCGCCTACATTATCACCGACATTGTCAGCGATAACGGCAGGATTACGCGGATCATCTTCGGGAATACCCGCTTCTACTTTACCGACAAGGTCAGCGCCTACGTCTGCAGCTTTGGTATAGATACCGCCGCCGACACGCGCAAAAAGAGCAATCGAAGACGCACCGAGTGAATAACCTGAAATGACATTCAGAACCTTAGCCGTATCCGTAAACATGTTTGAATATACGAAGTACAATACCGTCAGACCGATGACACCGAGACCGACAACGCACATACCCATCACCGATCCGCCGCTGAATGCGATTTGAAGCGCATTCTGAAGACCGGTACGCGCTGCATTGGTCGTACGAACATTAGCTTTGGTAGCCACCTTCATACCGAAAAATCCGGCTAATGCGGAACAAAATGCCCCGACAGCGAAGGAAACACCGACAAGCCAACTGGAGTGTTCTTCCATTGATCCGGAAATCGCCAGTAAGGCCCCGGCAACAATCACGAAGATCACAAGCACTTTGTATTCACGCATCAAAAAGGCCATCGCACCTTCGGCAATAGCGGCGGCAATTTCTTTCATGCGGTCATTGCCCGCATCTTGTTTGGATATCCACATCGCTTTGTAAGCAGCAAAGGCCAAAGCCAAAAAGCCGCTCGCCAATGCGATGTAGAGCAACATTTGATCGTTCACAGGGTTTTTCTCCTCAGATAATTTTATTAAAACGAAAATCCGTATTAACAGCCTAAATTTTACTACGTCGGTAAACCGCCGTTGTATTGATTCATTGCCCGCGTTACGCCATGTTGGACGAAACTCTCAGCCGCTAAGGTTGCGCGATCCATCACAAGGTTAAGAACCGCCATTTCATCTTCCAAAAATCGTGATAAAACAAAATCCGAAAGACTCATTTTACTGCGTAAAGGATGATCTACGCCGATCCGTAGTCGGGCAATCTGGTCGGTTGCCAATTGGTAAATAACCGATTTTAAACCGTTTTGACCGCCATCACTACCTTCTTTACGCATGCGTATCGTTCCCAAAGGCAAAACAACATCGTCACAGGCGATCAGCACATCCGATACAGGTATTTTGAAGAATGCCATAAAAGGACGTACAGCCAAACCGCTGTTGTTCATATACGTCGTCGGCTTCATCAGAAACGTACGCTCGTCACCGATCATACATTCGCCGATAAAATACTCACCTTTACCTTCGCGCATTGGGACCGAGTGTTTGCGAGCAAGCTTGTCAATGAGCATAAACCCGACATTGTGTCGGGTTGATTCGTAACGCGAACCGGGATTTCCTAATCCTACTATTAGCTTCATAATGTTTCGGCCACACATACGGCAAATTTGTTAATTTGCCGTAGTATGCCCGCAATGCAGATTTCAGAAATTCCGAATTACTTTTTCTCGGGTGCTTTTTCACCCTCGCCGGCAACTTCTTTACCTTTAGCGATAACTTCAGGTTCCGTCGGAGCGGCTTGTGCTTCTGCAAGAACGGATTCAAGAGCTTTCGGAATAACAACCGTACAAACGGATTCGGAAGCCGGGTTGAGGATAGTAATATTGGGATAATTCAGATCGCGAATGTGAACCGCATGGTTGAGGTCCAAATCGTCAATTTTCACTTCAAGGTGAGCCGGGATATCATTGGGCAGACATTTGATGTGAAATTCCGTCATATCGTGTTGGAAAATACCGCCCTTGGTACGAACACCGATGGGCGAACCGATGAAAACGATCGGTACGTACACGTCAATCGGACGATCCATACGAACCGCCATGACGTCCACATGCACTAAACGACCGGTTACGGGATCTTTGTCAAAATCACGAACAATGACGCGGTGTTCCTTGCCATCGATCGTAATCGTGGCGAGCGTGTGTTCTGTCATCAAAAATTTAGCGAGCGACATCGCATCAAGCTGGATCGAGACATTTTCTTGGCCGTAGCCATAAAAAACGCCGGGTACTTTTCCCTGCTTGCGGGCATGCTTCGCACTGTGCTTTCCGGCCGGACGCCGTTCCGCTGTCAGAGTGGTTTCTTGCATGGTATCATCCCCTGTTTTTTAGGTGATTATTAGATAATCCGTACAACCGTTGTACGAACTGAATTTTTTAATTAAACAAAACGCTGATGGATTCCGCTTTATGAATTCGCGAAATCGCTTCGGCAAACACGTGTGTTACCGAGAGAATTTCAATTTTTTCGCAGCTTGCCCGCATCGGAATGGTATCGGTTGCAACGACCTTTTTGATGGGCGAACGCATGATTTTTTCGATGGCGTTACCGGAAAGGATCGGATGCGTACAAGCGGCATATATATCTTGCGCGCCGTGTTCTTTGAGAGCCGAAGCCGCTTGAGTCAATGTCCCCGCGGTGTCAATCATATCATCGATAAGCAATACATCACGCCCTTCGACGTGGCCGATGATATTCATGATTTCAACCGAATTGGCTTTCGGACGACGCTTATCTATGATGGAAAAATCCAATTCCAATCGTTTGGCATAAGCGCGAGCCAGTTTGACGCCGCCCATATCCGGTGAAACAATGACAGCATCTTTTTTCAAGATCCCGCGCCAGTATTCCGTCAATACCGCCGAGGAATACAAGTGATCCATCGGAATATCAAAAAAACCTTGAATTTGTGCGCTATGCAAATCCATCGTCAAAATACGATCCACACCGGCCGTTGTAAGCAGATTGGCAACGAGCTTCGCCGTGATCGGCACCCGAGGTTGATCTTTACGGTCTTGACGCGCGTAACCAAAATATGGAATGACAGCTGTGATACGAGCCGCCGACGAACGTTTGGCGGCATCAATCATGATCAGAAGTTCCATCAAATTATCGGAATTGGGAAATGTAGGCTGAACAATAAAAAGATCTTTACCGCGCACGTTTTCATCATACTTTACAAAAATCTCACCGTCACTGAAGTTGACGATTTCGACTTTGCCGAGGTAGATATTGAGTCGTTTGGCGATACCTTCTGCAAATACACGATTGGCACGGCCGGAGACCAGCATGATGTCGTACTTCATCTCAACCATAACACGCCTTTTCTACTGCTTAAAAATCAAAAAGCCCAGAGTTCCGGGCTTATGTATCATGCTGGGGTGCAAGGACTCGAACCTCGGAATGGATGGACCAAAACCATCTGCCTTACCACTTGGCTACACCCCAGTTATAAAAGAACAAAATCCAGAATTTCTACTTTACCGAATCAATGAAACGGCACCGAAAAATCGCCGCATCACCTAAGCGTTCGCGCAACGTTTCAAACTCCGGCACAGTATCAAAAAGCCCGTACAACGTTGAGCCGCTTCCGGACATACGAGCCACTTTTGCGCCTAAATCAACCAAAACGCCTTGAGCAGTGCGTATCCACGGATACTCGCGAAACACTAAATATTCAAAATCATTATCAAAAAACAGGCCTTTTTCCAAAGGCGCGGAAAGTATAGCCGATTCGATCCTTTTTGTCAAGTTAAATCTTTCATTTTCAGTATCTACCGTAGAAGGCATTGCGGTTCTAAAATTTTGATACGCCCATGGGGTCGAAACATGTACGTTCGGATAAACAACTACCACATGTTCCGTCAACGGCCAGCGAAAATATGATAATACCTCACCGCGCCCTTGTCCTTTTGCAGTGGCGCCGTGGCCAAGATAAAATCCAACAAAAAACGGAACATCTGAACCCAAAGACGCACCAAGATGCATTAATTCCTCATCTGTCAGCGATAAACCCAATAAGCGTGAGAGCGCGACTAAAACAGCCGCCGCATCGGAGCTACCTCCGCCAAGGCCGGCGCCCATGGGAATATGTTTTTCCAAATGAATATCGGTATGAATTGGCCGACCGGATTTTTTTTCCAGGCTACGTACAGCTTTCATCATAATATTGGATTCGTCCGTAGGCACGCCGGCGAGCCCGCATGTCAGACGTGCGCCACCTCTATCATTCAACCGAATCGCGACGCGGTCGTGAAGGCTTATAATTTTAAAAACGGTTTCGATGTTGTGATAACCATCGTCTCGTTTTTCATGAATACGCAAACCGAGATTGATTTTGGCATAGGCGTTGAGTTGAACTTCGTTAACTGACATTGATCTTAATATCCCCGCCCTTTTTTCTTTTTGCCTACTGTTGTTTTGTGTACCGCACAGGGATCTGTAGGTTGAAACTTGGCATTAAAAACTTCTTTGTATTTTTTAGGACATGCAGTGATCGCAAGTTGACCCGAATCCTCGCATATTTCCAAACGAACAACCCCTGCCGGCATTTCAAAATCTGCTTCCGGTAACCCCATCGTTTCGTGCGCATCCAACATAAATCTTCCCCACATCGGCGCGGCTATCACTTCGCCGGGATTACGCGCACTGAGATTGAGTTCATACGTATCATAGCCCACCCAAACACCGGCGACAATTTGCGGAGTATACCCGATGTACCATCCGTCGGACCATTTTTGCGTTGTACCGGTCTTTACTCCTGCCGGACGCTTAAACCCGAATCGCCGTGCTAATCGCCCCGACCCGCGTTCACTATCAATACTGGACTTCATCATTTCCGCCATGATGTAGGCCGTCTCCGCGCTCAAAACTTCTTTATATTTGGGAATATGCTGATACAAAAGATTACCATCTTTATCTGTGATGCGCGTAATAAAAACCGGATCAACACGGATGCCTTTGTTGGCAAAAACACCATATGCTGATACGATCTGCATCGGTACCACATCAAAAACACCGAGAGCAAGTGCATCGACAGGCTGCAACGTCGTCTGAATACCCATTTTTTGCGCATACGTGATCACTGTGGCCGGAGGAACAACCTCTTGCATAAGCCGTATGGCGACAAGATTGAGTGAAGTTGCTAGAGCATCTCTCAGCGTGGTCGGGCCACCCCGGCCTCCGTCATAGTTTTGAGGTGTCCATCGTTTACCGTCTTCCGTAATAATCACCACGTCTTGATTGAGCAATTTAAAATTTGGCGAATATCCGTTGTCTATGGCTGCCGTGTATAAAAAAGGCTTGAACGTAGAACCGGGTTGACGCGCAATCTGCGTTACGTGATTGAGTTTGTATTTTTTAAAATCACGCCCCCCGATCAAAGCCAACACATGCCCATTGGAAGGATCAACGGCTACAAAACCGGACTGCACCGTGCCGTAGAAGCGACTGAGAGAATCCACCGCTCGGGGGCTGGCGAGCAATCGTTCGATGTGCTCAGGCGAAACGCCTTCGCGACGCATATATTTAGGTAAATACTGTTGCGCATTAGCAGCCAGATACTCCGCGCCAAATTTATCTAAAGGTCCGAACCGTTCTTTTACATTTTCCTCATAGGCTTTTTCAGCCGCAGCCTGCGCGCGCGTATCCAATGTCGTAAAAACATTGAGACCGTCTTCGTACACATTAAAATGCAAACTGTCGGACAAATACTCTAATTCACGACGAACATTTTCAGCAAAATATGGAGCATATCCGATCACGTCCTCGTCACGGCGTGGAAAGGGCTGAATCATTTGCTGGCGTGCCTCCGAAAATTCACCCTCGGTGATATAGCCAACCTCTCTCATACGATAAAGTACCGTGTTTTTGCGTGCATTGGCCGCCTGGATATTATTCATATAAAATGAAGGGGCCTGCAAATGGCCGACCAGGTATGCAGATTCCGCTAAAGTCAGTTCCCGTACATCTTTGTGAAAAAAAATCTTGGCGGCCGCATGTATCCCATACGCATCATGACCGAAATACATGTGCGTGAGGTACATTTCCATAATCTCGTTTTTGGAATATGTTTTTTCGATCTGAATGGCGGTCAATACTTCTTTGAATTTCCGGGAGAGCGTTTTTTCTTTGCTCAGATAGAGATTTCGCGCGAGTTGTTGCGTGAGTGAGCTAAATCCTTCACTGGAGCTCAGTGTCAACGTATTGACCATCGCCGACTTAACGAAACGAATAATATCCATACCCCAATGATCGTAAAAACGATGATCTTCCGTCGCAAGCAAAGCTTCGGTAATGGATTGGGGGATTTCCTGAATCGGAATGCGCGTACGACGTTCCCGAAAAAACTCCTTGATGACTTTCCCGTCCGCTGAATATACTTTTGTGGAAAGTTTGGGTTCGTACACTTCGAGCTGTTCGATAGAAGGCAGATCGTCGCGAAAATAATAAGCAAAAAAGATCACCGCCGTCAAAAGTAAAAACATGACCCCCGAAAACAACTTTAAAGCCAATATCCATGCGGAAGAGTGATTGATTTTATTCGGGCCTGATTTCTTGGGCTCGTGACCCGGCTTGACCGGGATTCGGATTTCTTTGGCGTGGTCATCGGATGACTCCGGCATATCATCGTCTTCTCTGCGTTTTCTTTGCATGCGGTTAACCACCCCATGGCTGAAAAAGCTCATGATCGTCAATGCCGAGCATATGCAAAATTCGAGCTACTATAAAATCAGCGATATCATCTATAGATTGTGGTTTTTGATAAAAGGCGGGCATGGCCGGTACGATCCGCGCTCCGGCTTTGGACAGTGTCAACATGTTTTCGATTTGGATACTATTCATCGGCGTTTCACGCGGCACGATGATCAACGGAAAATTTTCTTTGAGCGCCACATCGGCAGCACGTTCGATAAGATTCGTAGATGCGCCATGCGCAATACCCGACAGCGTTTTCATGGAGCAAGGAACTACGACCATACCCAGGCGTCGCATGGAGCCGCTCGCCATCGGCGCGGCTATCGCCTGCACCGGCCATTCGCGCAGTTTGCCCTTGTCTATGTCGTGGCCAAATTTGTTTTTTAAAAATTCGACAACCCCTTTTTTATCTAAATCCCAATCCATCTCGACTTTGAAATTAATTTTACCGGCATCCGATATGATAAAATCCACTTCGTAAGCATGCGTTAGAAAATATCGTAGAAGACGAACGGCATAAATAACACCGCTTGCCCCGGTGATAGCTACAGTTACGCGTCGGTTCACTTTGTTTCCTTTTTTTCGATGGATGTTAATATCCAGATCCGCCACAATCCCAATAATGTACAGATGAGGCCGCCCATACTAACCCATGGAAATACATGATGTTCATCGCCATACCATAATAAGGCTGACGGTTCAAGATTATTAAAAATGAGAACGGTAAAATTATTGACACTATGAAAAACAATCGTCGGTAATATACTTTGCGTCCGCCAAGCTACGGCACCGAGTACGATCGCTATTATAAAAATCTGTATGCCGCCCCAGGGATTAAAATGAATCAACGCGAATACAAGACTGGAAATGGCTACCGATATCAATACAGGATAATGCGCTTCAAGAGATCGCTGCAAAAGTCCCCGTAATAATATTTCTTCACAGACTCCCGCAGCGATTACTGCGCCAACGATCAAAAGAAACCCATCCATAAAAGAATGAATCTTCATTTCTGCGGCCAACTGTTCTAAAATCCGTTCCGACATAAGCTCCGGACTGAGTAAACCTATCGTCGAATCCAACCAGGTATTAATAGCCGGTGCCATCCAGCGATCCAAAGTATCCGTAACCACGACAAGCCCCAATGCAGTTACGGCGGAAATAATCATAACCGATAGATTTACTCTTCGCATACGAAAAAGCAGAAGGATGTCCAGCTTATGAATACGCGCATAAATCAATGCCGGCAGAACAAATAACATCGTGCCAAGAACTAATCCAATTTTATTTAAAACGGGTACCGATTCTGCAGGTACAATAAATTTACCTATAACGACGAAAATCCCCATAAATACGAATCCCGTCATTACTCCCAAAATTAGAATAAAAAATGAAGTACCTATACCGGGTAACTGCGGTTTCGCTTCAAACGATATATCTGGTTTATTTTCAGATTCCATGGAGCCCAATATGAAAAAAAACTTCACTAAGGGCAAACTGAAATTTAACTGAGGAATGAATTATATATTGAAAAATATCCGATAGAAGATTGAGACAAGAGAAAATTCGCAAACTCAACCGATACACAAACTCATCCGATGATTACCGCCGAACTATGACGGCAACCATCGTCACTAATACCGCTACTAAACCTAAAACTATCAGGCGTGTGGTATAGCGCACATATAGTGGTATCGTATTCATATTATCACCTCCTTCTATTCCAAGATAACTGTGTTTTATTATGCAATTATTAGTGTTTTGTTAGAGTTTTATGATCTTGTAGCAATAAAAAACTTGCATTCGTTGTTTTTTTTCACACCACAAATTTAAAAAAACCTTATAAATGCATGACTTACGCATTGGCATCGCATTTGCATCAATTCATGCGAATATGAAACTAAATCAAATTCATACATTAAAACTAAATCGGAGGGAAAAGTGAAAAAGATACTATTAACCGTTGCGCTAATTCTCAAATTAGGCAATATCTCATCGCTCGTTGGTCAGGAAAATCAAGCTCGTATTGAAAGTAAGATTGATACACTCATGAGCTACCAAAAAATGATCTACAGTGAAGTAAAAAAAGAAGATCCGTTAGCCACACGTGGTGCTGGGTTTGAAATAAATCCGGCACGTCTTCTTGTAATGTCAGACGATCGCCTTTCGATCAGCGGAACCTATTCTATGTTTGCCATAGATCGTCGCGCTGAAATCGCATTCCCTTTTCTTTACGAACAAGGTGACAAACGTCACGGCTCGACACGCCTTATAAATTTAGATGCACAATATCGTCGTTTCCTCGGTGATCGCCAAGGCGGTCTTTATTTTAGCGGCGGCTTGCGTTTCACAAGCCTCAAGGGATATGAGGGCGATGATTGGGCTTGGGACGACGTAGGAACAACAAATAAAGTCACGGAAAATAAACTGGGCGTTTTATGCGGCGTCGGTTATCGCTACTTTACGAAAAGTGGTTTCTTCTGGGGTACATCGCTCAGTGTCGGTCGTTATTTCAAATACAACGACAAATCCATTCAAGATAATGTCCTTGATGACGGAAAGGTCATCGTTGACTTTGAAATTCTAAAATTCGGTTTTGCATTCTAAACTATATCATGTACGCTAAGATCAAAAGTATACTCTAAAAGGAGACACATCATGAATAATTCCGTTCAAAAATTAGAGTTGTATCCCCCTTTGATCATAGGATACATAACATTGAAAATAATTATCCTGACACTTTATCTCATAAGCTTGTAAAATTTCCGGTTATCGCGTGATACGACAAAAAAAGCGTCCTGCCTTTCGGTGGGACGCTTTTACCATTTTATTTTTTATTTAAATTTTCACTTATCCAAAAACGGTAACACACCTGCGGCTAAAGCTATGCCTCCCATGACAAAATGAATACCGTCAAATTTCAATCCAAGAATACTTATCAAACCTTCTCCGATCAGAAAAATACACAAAAGCAGCTGACTAAGCTTCATGCCTTTCATGGTGCTCTCCTAATGATTGGTTAATTCTATAAGAATGGATGATTGAATCTAATGTACGAACGCATTAGATTGCAACTTTAAATTGAAAAAACATGAATCGTACCGACCGACTTATAGCCATAGTGCTTTTACTGCACAGCCGTAAAATTATTCGTGCAAAAGATATTGCCGAACATTTTGATATTACGCTACGCACGGTGTATCGTGATATGAAAGCGCTCAACGAAGCCGGTGTCCCTATCGCAGCCGAAGCCGGCGAAGGTTATAGTTTGGTTGAGGGTTACCACCTTCCTCCCGTTATGTTTACTCACGAAGAGGCCGCCGCGCTTTTAGTCGGCTCTGAACTCACACGTTCTTTGACTGATGCTTCGCTTCAAACCCATATCACATCCGCATTGCATAAAATCCAGGCCGTTTTACCTCAGGATCGCAAAAACTATCTTGATAATCTTCGCGATGCTCTGCATATCGTAACTTATCCTTCACGTTTCAAAGAAGGTTTTCGGGATGATGTATTAAAAACCATACAAGATGCTATCGTTCACCGGCGTATCTTAACGATCGAATATATCACCAATCGTGATGACCGTCAGTCCAAGCGAAATGTCGAGCCTTTAGGGTTGGTATATTATTCCAATTTTTGGCATCTGATCGCCTATTGCCGCTTGCGCAAAGATTATCGCGATTTCCGCACCGACCGGATTACGGCAATTCAAGTCAAAGACGAATCGTTTGCTTCACGCGATGATTTTTCTTTAACCCAGTACCTTTCGCAAAGCCGTCCTGTTGAAAACTTGATCCAGGTTCGAGTCAAATTTACATACGAAGTAGTGTCATACGTGCGGGATCGAAATTATTTCGGTATCGTGTCGGAAGAAAAAACCGAAGGCGGTGTTATTTTTACATTTCTCACTCCGGAGCTAAAATATTTATCCGGATGGCTTTTGGGTTATGGTGAACACGCCGAAATACTCGAGCCGAAAGCACTGAAACAAATCATGTATGATGAAGCGGTCAAATTAACTCAAATGTATAAACCTTAAAATTAAGAACTACACTCCATGGAATACATCAGCGTATTTGATATTTTCAAAATCGGCGTAGGTCCTTCCAGTTCGCATACGATGGGCCCTTGGCGCGCAGCGCAGCGTTTTTTGCGTGAATTGGATGATACCAATCGACTTTGCGATGTGACCCGTGTGCAGGCTCATCTTTATGGTTCATTGGCTAAAACCGGCAAGGGTCACGGCACGGATATGGCTATCCTGCTTGGCCTTAGCGGCGAAGACCCCGTTACCACAGAAGTCGAATCCATCCCGTCGCGCATTGCTAAAATACGATCATCGCACAATCTAGGTTTATTGGGCCAGCATCCTATACCTTTTGATACGGATCATGACATCGTTTTCCATTACGACGCTTCACTTCCCTTTCATGCCAACGGATTGCGATTTGTCGCTCATTTTAAGGATGGAGCATTATTTGAAGAAATATACTATTCCGTCGGCGGCGGATTTGTCGTACGCGAAAATGATACTGAACACGATCCTTCCGGAATGCAAACCGTTCCTTTTCCGATCAATAACGGCGACGAACTTTTGCAGTGGTGCCGGGAAAAACGTTGGCCGATTTCTAAAATTGTTTTTGAAAATGAAAAGGTTTTTCGCCGCGAAGATGCCATACACAGCGCGCTTTTGCGTATTTGGAAAGTCATGACCGAGTGTGTTTTCCGGGGTTGCCACACCGAAGGCGATCTTCCGGGAGGACTCAAAGTTCAGCGCCGAGCCAGCGCGATGAATCGCCGATTGCTCAATAATCAGGATTATCCCACTCAGGAAGACTGGATTTCTGCCGTACAATCGGTTCCCAAATCGTTTCAGGATATGCTCAACTGGGTCAGTTGTTTTGCACTAGCCGTAAATGAAGAAAACGCAAGTTATGGCCGCGTCGTCACGGCTCCCACGAATGGCGCGGCGGGCGTAATACCGGCTGTTTTACATTACTACCGTTATCTATGCCCTAATGTCCACGATCAAAGTGTCATACGTTTTTTGCTCACCGCAGGTGAACTCGGAAGTATATTCAAAAAAGGTTCCACGATTTCTGCCGCGATGGGCGGTTGTCAGGCGGAAATCGGCGTTTCTTCCGCCATGGCGGCGGGCGCCCTCACCGAATGTATGGGCGGTAATCCTGATCAGGTATTGATGGCGGCCGAAATCGCGATGGAACACCACCTTGGTCTTACCTGTGATCCGATCGGAGGCTTAGTGCAAATACCATGCATCGAACGCAATACGATGGGCGCGATCAAAGCCATTACAGCTAGTCAAATAGCTCTCAATAGCGATCCGAAAATGGCTAAAGTTTCCCTGGATGCAGTTATAAAGACGATGTGGCAAACTGCTAAAGATATGGATAACCGTTATAAAGAAACATCCGAAGGCGGATTAGCTACCAACGTCCCCGTCAATTTGCCGGAATGCTGATAGTTGGTATTATATATGTAAAAAAACCCCTCCACATCCTGCAGAGGGGTTTTTCATTAACTTAGAAATCAACCTACCGGGTATTGGCCGGCAAACCTGAAATATCAGGAAACCAATTCGCGCTCAAAGAAATGTCCGGTAACCAAAGCCCAATCCTTATCTTCGAGTTGCTGCATTTCTCCGGTATATATATCACCCGGTTTGCCGTGGCCATTACCCTTTACCATCGTTTTTACTTCATTCTGATAATTCTGTAAATCTTCCTGATAGAACTGCACCGCTGATTTTCCGATTTTGAGATGGCGAATGTCATCGTCCACGCGATCCGGATCAATAATGCAAATCCAGTTATTGTCATAAGGCGTTACCAAAATACGGTCCGGATCTTTGACCAGTGCATGATTGATCTCTGTCACTTTACCGCTGACAGGCGACTTGAAATGAATAATGCGGTTGCCCTGCTTAACACTAAATAGCGGTTGACCAACTTGAATATTCATTCCGCGATTTGGAAATTCGAATCCGTCAATTTTTCCTATCAGTTTTTTCGCAAAATCATCCATACCAACTTTGACATCGCCTTCGGTTTCCATACTGACCCAGCAATGATTGCGAGCGATGAACATACCGCCGGGAATCGTAAACTCTTTGGTCATAAATTGTTCGGCCCCATGCACGTGCGTGATATGCACTTTGGGCATCAATTGCTTTTGAATCCGATCTTGACGTTTGATAAGCGTTTTTCTCGTAAAATTGAGTAACTCCTCTTCCGTGAAAGGCTTCTGGATATAATCCATTGCACCAAATTTCATACATTCGACCGCCGACTCTACCGTAGCGTAGCCTGTAATGACAATAACATCCATATCAGGGCGCATTTCTTTGACGGATTTGACTACGTCCACACCATCCATAGCCGGCATTTTGAGATCGGTGAAAACGAAATCATAATGATGGGCTTGTACCAGTCCGAGCGCTTCCTGTCCCGTTTCGACGGTATCCACATTGTATCCGTCAATAACGAGTATTTTGCGAAAACTGTCTAAAATAACGGTTTCGTCATCCACGCAGAGTATCCGCGCTTTGGGTGCAGGCACTTCGGCCCGCTTGAGGGTTTTTGCCTCTCGGCTGTAATCCATTCTGAGACTCACGGCAAGTGCTTCTTCCCGGAGTTTGCGCTGCTTTTCATCTTGCATTCGACGTACGATCATCCGTATCGCAATATCAAGTATGACGAAAAGAACTAAAGCAACAATGAGTAACGGCATAGAAGCCTCCATTCGTAGGTGATTGCTTTTAATGAAAATCGTATCCTTTTATAAACGATCCGAACTGCAGGATACCAATTTCGGCAGTTCGTATTCCAAATCCGTAGGAATGATTCGGTAAAACCATCCCTCGAAAAACGGATCTTTTTCAATTTGACTGGGTGCCTCGGTCAATTCTTCATTGACCTGAATAACCTGCCCGCTGAGCGGGCACATCACAGCATGCATCAATCCCCTCGCATCACGCATCTGTGCGCAGGAATTACCTTGATAAATATCGGACAGCATCGGCGTCAATTCGATCGCCGTAAGGTTTTCCATTGCCTTAACAAATAAATCGGTTACACCGATTTTTGCCGTGCCGTCGCGCTCAGGATAGACCCAACTGCCGTAACCAAGACGATAATACCGTGAAGGACACGGGACGTACGGTAAAATATTCCCCGATTTATTTTCCGATGAAACGATCGTACCATAACGTAACCCGCGATACAAAGCCGATAATAGTTCGTCCGCAGTAAACGGTTTGGGTATAAAATCAATTGCACCTTCAGACAACGCATGTACGGCATTCTCGACGGTGGCGTATCCTGTGGAAATAATTACACCCGATGTAATACCGCGTTTTTTTACTTCTGCCAAAAGTTGAAATCCGTCCATTTCGGGCATTTTGATATCACTGATGATCAGGCGATAATCCTGTGACTCCATACGCTTTAACGCCTCGGCCGCCGATTCGGCACAGTCCACTTTCAGTCGCTCGGATGTACATGTTTTGTTGATCGCCGTCAAAACGACGGGTTCATCATCGACAGCCAATATGTCTTTGATACTGCTCATGATTTTACCGGTATACGTATCGTAAACGTCGTTCCCAGACCGGGAATACTTTCGACCGTTATTTTCCCGTCGTGGTTATCTATAATGCCCCAAATCACCGATAGGCCAAGCCCGGTTCCTTTTTGCCCTTTGGTAGTAAAAAACGGTTCAAAAATTCGACTCATATCTTCGGGTGGAATTCCGATACCGTTATCGCGCACTTTGATTTCGACGAATTCACGGACACCGGCTTCATCCATGATCGGCCACTGCTGCCAATCGCATCCGTTTCGCGTGCATCCCCTAAAGACACCTTTACCGGCGACCTCGAAACTATATGTCAACGCATTGCATTTAGGGCAACGTACGGATTCATTGATGACGGACGTGAGGCATTGTGGGCATTGCAAACTCATTATATTTCCCGATAAAATACCATATTCGTGTTGATGGCTTCCGTAAATCGGATCAAGGTATAAAAAACCTTCCGCCCCTTCGCTTTTAGCCTTGAGGCGTATGGTCGGTAACCCGTTGATCTTAATATCAGGACTCATCAGGTTGTGATTTTTATTGCACAGTGCTTTACGAATTTGTGTTGTGCCGTAAGGCGAAAGATTGATTCGTGCAAGATGAATATGGATCGTACCGCCCGATTCGCTCATTGCGTCAGCCGCATTGACCAAAAGGTTGATAAATACCTGCTGCATTTGATTGCTATCCACAACCACATGCGGCATATCCTCATTAAAGTTAGTTTCGACTTTGACGCGATGCAGACGCAATTGATTTTCGGTGACACTCAATGACCGGCGAATGATCTCACATATATCCGCCGCGCTTTTTTTGGGAACGGATTGCCGTGCAAAATCTAAAAGACTTTTGACGATTTCGCGGCTGCGAAGGGTTTCGCGAACGATGACTTTGAGGTCTTCCTGTATATCCGGTTGTGAAGCCGTGCGCTTCATCAAATAACTGCTGTATGTCAAAACACCGGTGAGAGGATTATTGATCTCGTGCGCGACACCGGCGGCCAATCGTCCGAGCGAAGCCATCTTATCAGATTGGAAAAGCTGTAACCGCGCTTCCGCCATTTTTCGTGTCATGTGATTAAATGCCCGAGCCAATTGGCCTAATTCGTCGCTTCGGTTTTCAGGTAATGCATGATTGAGATTCCCGCCGGCGATTTCATGCGTCGCCGTAACCATCGTATGCACAGGGATTTCTACCCATCGGTACACAAAAATGCCGATGATACAACTGAGCGCGACAAAGGATACCAAAGCAAAAATCGTCATCTCCAAACGGCTCGACTGAACTTGTGCATCCACATCAGCTAAAGGAATCGTCACATCCAAAACACCGAGCACTTTTTGTTCGGGTTCATGCACGTGGCACGACGCTTCCCAGCACGACGCTTCGTTGTATATCGGATTGATAATACCCATAATCCGTACCGAATCCGGATGTAATCGGAAAACACGCGTACGTTCACTGATCGTAAGACGTTCGATCGGTTTTTGATCCGAATGACACACAAAACAACTTTCCGCATTTTTATCCACCATCTTACCGATATCATCCGGTTTGGATGAATAAACTATTTCGCCGGTTTTATTAAGCAGCCGGATGCGGTTAATACCGGGTTGTTCGCCAATGTCCCGAATCTGGCGATGAATGCGTTCACGTTGATTAAAAAGCATATCATGCCGCGTGCTGTACTTGACCGTTTCACTCAGTTGATTGGCGCGGCGTTCTACTTCGGCGAGCAGTACTTCGGTGTGCGAACGAATATTGAAATATGAAAAAACTCCGATGATGAGTATCGCCGTCACACCCACAACCAAAATGAGTCTGAATCCTATTTTATCCAGCCATGCCGGCATATTTACCACAACTTTCTCCCGGGTAAATCATTGGGATACATTTTATCATCATGACAAGGCGTGCATACAGGTTTTGCGGTATACTTATTTTTTGGATGACAATCTTTGCACGACAATTCCAAATGATCTTCACTCAAAACCAATCCCGTGACCGCATGACGAAACGTCGTCATTGTCCACGCCGTGTGGCATGTGTTGCATTCGCGCGATAGACTTTTAAAGTTTTTGTTTGCCCCGTGACAATCCGAACAAATCAATCGTGTATGATAATTGGCCAAGGCCCAACCCGTACGCGTTCCGTGATCAAACGGCTGCAATTCTTTATTGCTATGACATTTGGTACAGTTGTCATCTTTATGACAATTAAAACAAGCGGCATGTTTTTCTTCTTCAGTTTTATGTACGACGTTTTGCACGAGCGGCTCGTTCATCGAACGTTTCTGATCATGGCACTTCACGCATGAGAGCTGTGAATGACACTGCCCGCAAGACACACCGAATAACTGAGTATGATCTTTATGATAAAATGTAGCTACGCGCCCTTTCTCCGTATCGGTTTCATACACGATTTTCTCAGGTTCTTTGCGGGTGCGATGACTTATGGCTAAAAGCGAATCTTTTTTATTTTTTTCACTTTGGCTTACGGCTGACTTTTTCAAATCATGACAGGAATTGCAACCCGCTTCCGCACTCCACGTTTTATGACACGTGATGCACTGGCGATGATAAGCGGCTTGTAAAGCCGGTGTTGATTCCGGTTTATCTCGTTTGTCCTCTTTTTTTAAAGCATGGCAGGCCGCACACGATTGTACCGGGCCGGATGTATTGTAGTGATGGCAGCCGCCACACCCGCCCGACATGTCGTACATTTCGGCATGTCTTTTATGTGAAAAACGTACACCGGTGTATCGGTCACTGAGCCGATTGAGTTGAATAAATTCAGGAGCCGAATGTACGGACGCACGAATAGTGATCAGGTCTTCCCGAGGACAGTCGATGAGGCATGGATCTTTGATTGTCGGAAATTCACACGTATGGCATGTTTTGCAAGGTAAGTTCGTTTTGTTATGCAACGGATTGCTTTTTTGTCCAAACACCATCACAGTCCAAAACATCAGTATGAGGAAAATATTCTTTTTCATAACGGCAACCCTTTAATCGCATATTTACGGGCCGGGCCTCCATTGGGATCGGGCTTGCTGATAACTGGAAATACCATTACACAAACACGATAAACCAATACAAGTAACGCTACAAATCCGACGGTAACCGATATTTCTCCAAATGATGGTACATATCGCTCTGTCGCATAGGGCGGCGTATAAGCGACGATAAAATTATTGATGCGATTGATCAGTACACCGAATATTACCAGGCCGGATGCAACGAAAAGCCAGAGCGGTGAACGGCGCACACCCGGTGAAAGAAACATGCGGAGCGGAATGATAACGCCTACGACCAACTCGATAACAAACATCATACTTTCAAGGGTCGGCTCATTGAGATACACAAATGTTTCGCGGATAAACATATCTCCGATTTTAAACGCCAGATAGATCGCTAGCAACGGGCCGACGATACGAGCAAGCCTTGAAAGCACCGCCATTTCCGGTTTCAGACCAAAAGAACGTGACGCTAACAATGATTCAAAAATAACCATCGGAAACCCCACAGATACGGCTGACAATAAAAACAACAAAGGCAGTATCGGCGTTTGCCACAGCGGATGCATCTTAACACCGGCGATAACCATCAGAGTTCCTAATGAGGACTGATGAAGCGTAGATAACACGACGCCCATGATAATAAATACAAACATGGATTTGCTCAGCCCGCGATCCAGTAATCTCAAAAAACGATCCAGTGGTTTATTAAGCGCCCTCAAGACTCCGGGTAGTGTCACACGCCCGATAAAGCGTTCCGTCACAATGGGTAAAAACTCGATATATAGCACGCTCATATAAATCATCACGCACATACCCACTTCAAAAAGCGCGGAAGTGCCATTCCACATGATCAAAGGATGCCAGATATAATAATATCGCCCTATATCTATGCACACCCCCATCGCGACAAACGTGTATCCTAACATCGCCGTGAGCAGGGCCGGACGAATAACTGCGTGGTATTCCTCCCGATGCATGATGTGCCCTAAGGCGGCGCTGGTAAACCCTCCGGCGGCTAAAGCGACTCCGGCTGCCACATCTACGCCGATCCACAAACCCCATGGATATTGATTGTCCAGATTGGTCACTGCACCCAAACCAAAAAGAAAACGCCCTGCCAGGAATACGATTCCATTCAGGGCGAGCAATATCAGTATCATAACACCGACTGTAAAAAACTTCTTTTCGACGGGCGCAGGTTTTTCAAATGCGTTCATATTCTTCTCCTAATCATCCGGTTCTTCCCGATGCTTCATGAGCCACATAATGCCGCCCAACAGGGCGTAAAGTGATACCGGCGGCACAAAATAGGCGAAGATACCATGCTGAATAGATTCCGAAACGCCCGGCGCCGGATTGCGACCGAGTTTGGGAAATCCGATTTCAGCAAAATCGCGTTCGGCTAAATACAACCACGCCGTGCCTCCGACTTCCGTTTCGCCAAAAATATGATCTTTATATTTTTCAGGATGACGGCGTATACGATCTTTTGCGATTTGTAATAATTCAGCACGTGTACCGAATATCATAGCTTCTACCGGACATTCCGTAACGCACGCCGGACGCTCTCCCTTATCGGTACGTTGTTTGCAAAAATCACATTTGATAATATCGGGACGAAACGCTTTTTCATATTCAAACGCCGGTACTTGAAAGGGACATGCTACCATACAGTATCGGCAACCGATACATTTGTCCGTATCCCACAAAACACTACCCTTTTCTTCTTTGTGAAACGCGCCGACAATACACGCAGAAACGCATGCCGGTTCATCACAGTGCATGCATTGAAATTTCACAAAAGTTTCAGTTTGTCGTTGAGAATACTGATTGATGACAGTCAGGCGGGTTTCATCAGGGCGGCGTACTTTCTTAAATACATCCGTGCTTTGATAGTTCTCCAGCTTTTCATCGTCGTACCCGTGCGCTTTGCGGCAAGCCCATTCACAAGTCCGGCAACCGATACATACGGTAGTGTCAACCAAAACACCCCGGCGATCCGGAGAAAGCTCATTGCGCGAAGCCGCTTGTACGGGTTTACCGCTTCCTGAAGCGGCTGCACCTAGCAGCGCTGCCGCAGCGATAAACCTTCGGCGACTGTGGTTTATCATAATTTGCCTCGCAGCATGAAGAAGTAACTATTGCAATTCCAATTGTTTCAAAAAACAATTTCAACAATGCACATACAACATACGTTTGAAGGCGTTTTACTACAATGATACCGGTCAGCGATGATCAAACTTTTTCGCTTAAAAAATAACCGCATTAAATCATGTTAACACGTGACCCGTGAGATCAAATAGAGCAAACGCATTAAAAGGCATTTATAAAATTTGATTTCTGGCGCTAATTTTGAGATTTCATGATAAAAGGAAGGAAAAAATAATTCAGATTATGGAGTCTGTTGTTATAAATTAGATTGTGTGAAATAAAAAACCGGTGAAATTTTACATTCACCGGCTCTATAGACTCACATGGGTTGTTACTAGTTGTTGCTAATTATTAACTTTGAAAATAAGGTTTGGTAATTGAAGTCTTGACGATTTGCCGGCAACGCGCCAAAGATCATCAACGGTTTCTTTGGGTTGTAACGTCTTTATTAATCGCAGCGACTGTTCTGCTTTGAGTGTACCCTTGCTAATAGCATAGTTCCCTGAAATCGAACCGAAATTATTTTGAAACTGAACATCCTGCATAGTCGATGCCAACTCCCATGTTTGAGGATATTGGATCGTTATTTTTTTTATAAATGCTTCATCATTAAAAATTCGAATTGGATTTTTTCTTTCTTTACTGTCACTTTTAAATTTGATGCGCGAAGTCGGTGAAAAAAGCCCGCCGGTCTGAAAAATCACTTCTTCCGGTGTGACGGTAACAAGATTGTCTATGGTATATCGCAAACGAATGATAAGCGGTTTGCGATGATCCGACAGATTTTCGATAGAAGACGAAGTGATCGTAGTGTGCCCGTCACTATAGGTCATCATTTTTTTCAAACTTTGGTCGCGTTCTTCATTATTCATACGCGCCATGTTACGACGGACTCCATACGCTTCCGATCCGTGTAAAGTTTTCAGTTCCTCTACTTCGACTGCCCCGTCTTCAGCAATATTTAATTGATACGCTTCTTCCGTTATGTTATCCGAGCCGACCCCGTCCGGTACCTTATAAAAGCCATCATAACCCTGGTTTGTAATTTTTATAGCTTCTTGTCCTTGGTACAATTCAGGTATATAGGTAATCGGTAAGAACTCGATATATGGAAAAACGACATATGATTTTTCATTGATCACGGCTAGCACGGCGGGCGTATACATTTCTGAAGCAGAAAAATATTGTTTATCAAAATAACCATCCTGAGCGCTGTGAATAAGAAGATATTTAGCATCAATCCTGGCTTTCAAAAGCATGGCTTGTGCAAGCCCTGTGATCAGATAAGCATTGCCTTTCTTTTTGATCAGTAATTCATCAAAATCACTCGCGCCTTGCCCGACATCCATTTGGGTCTGAAGATACGTGATGATCGAATCCAGTTTTTGTTCAGACGTTTTACACGACGCAACGACTTTATCCGTAGTGCGCCCCACATTATTTGCCAATAACTTGGAGAAAAACGACGTTCTATCAATCGCATAATTTTTATAAATATTGGCCACCTCGCTCCAACCGGATGCGCCTTTATAATTAATATTCCCCATATTGAGTTTGGTGATCATAAATGCCGCATAATCGGCCAGTTCTTTAAAAAATGGCGAAAACGGTTCGTCATGAACAGCCGCGATATCACGCGCTGCATACATCAAAACCCGTTTTCGATTTTTGGCGTCCAATTGTGTGGTGTATTTGAGTTTACGCGTATCGCTTATATTTTTTTGGCGAATCTCCCACCAATCCGGATACGCATAGCGAAAAGTAAGCTTTTCAACAGGCATACTGTACTGCAATGCAACATTGTGTTGCAGCGGCGGATTGTTCAAAAGGTTAACATATTCTATTTCATACCCTTCTTCTACGATGGTACCTTTGACCACGTCGGGATAAACAAACCGGTAGGTCTGTGAATGGTCCGAATTTTTTTCCGATTTGAGGTGCAGCATGTTAAAACGCGTGATTTTTCCGTCGGGTGAAATCGTACGCATGAATGCGTTTTTCAATACTTGATTGGCTTCGACGTGCACCGAAAAAGTGCTCAACCTTTGATTGTCGGGATTGAGAATAACGTAACGGACTTTACGAATATAGAAAAATGACCATTCGTTGAGTCCCATCATCAAGTCCGATGCATTGTGCTCCATGGATTCGTCGATTTCAAGAAACACACCATCATACTCCGAATATTTTGAAGCATACGACGGAAGATTGATCGTATCGTTAATACTCAGTTTTAATGAGGTCGGTGCGAGGGCAATGGTCTTATTGGAGATCGAACAGGATGCCAGGGTTATCGTAAAGACCAGTGTTAGTATTATTCTCATGGGGTGTTTCCGGTTATAGTAATAAGCGACGTTTTAAGCTTCAGATATTGTTTGCAAAATTCGAGATACGACAGCCGTTCAACCCCGTCATACCACAGGGATTGCTGGACAAACTCATAGCGTGTTTCTAACATTCCGCGCGACGCATCCAATGAAGTTTGATTACTAAACCAAGCAACCTCTTTGTCGCCGAGCGCGATATCTTTATAATTCACCTTTGCATCGCCTATTTTCAATCGCAGTATCATACCGAGCAATTCAGGGTTTTTCATGTACACCGGCCACGTGTCTTTTATTCGTTCACCTGTTTGGGATGAAACGGATTGAAACGGAGCTTGCGGGATATATTTGCGCGTTGCAGTTTGAATAATAAATTCCGACAAATCCGCTTTAGCACTAAATGTCATTGTCGAGTCTGACTCGCTTTCAAAATGGAATTGATCCATGCTTATTTTACTGAAATTGGAGTTGATCATCCGGGATAAATAATTTTCAAGCGCCTGTCCGGAGAGTTCATGCCGTGCATGACGGGCCGACGATAAATATTCATTACGGAGCTTGATACTGGCTTTCGCTGCGCGCAAACTGTCCATTTCTCCGTTTACTTCCACTTCGATGGATAATTTTCGCGGCAAAGGCGGCTCGTCGGTATAAACCGGATTCGCCTCGTTGAGAATCAATACTCGTCCGTTGAAATCCGTCGGAGGAAGATTGCCAAATTCACAATATTTAGCCGTAGGATCAAAATAAAAACGTTTCCCGTCGGCTTCATAGACATTGATCACATGATTAAAAAACGAAGTATGGACGCCGTCAAAACGAAGTCTGGGTGTGGTCGAAACGAGCGCCATACGAACAGGTATACCTGCAGAACGCGCCAAAAGCATCAGCAACAATGCCCGGTCTTTACAATCACCGTAGTTTAATTCGAGTACTTTTTTGGAGCGATGCGGTATGATCGCATGAAAGGAATCCGCCACAGCGATGTATCGAATACGATTTTTGACGTGATTATGGATTGCTCTGAGTTTATCCATAGGCTCCTCTAATCCTCGCGTGATAGCCTGCGCCAGAGAGTCATGGCGATCATCAATCAAACCGTTTTGAGCGAGCTTTCCGTTGTACCACGATGTAAATGAGGCCGGTGTGTAGGGATTGATCGGTTCGCGTTTTGCATTTTGCAGTTTGGTCAAAATTACGGCACGAATGCGTTCAAACGGGTTATGAGCCAAGGGTGTACGGTAGTTGATATTTCTAAACGTCAATGTTGTTTTTTCACTCTGACGATCGATACGGCAGTCCAGTGTATCTGTCGTATAGCGTATTTCAAAATCAACATACGTATCGCGCGGATGGTCAATCTTTATTTGTAGATATTCCACATAATCCACATTAGGCACCTCGATCAAAGGCATGTATGCCGCTTCAGTGAAAGTTTCCTGATATGAATATTGTATGGAATCTTTGACCTTTAACGGTTTATCAAATGTTATACTGTGGATTTTGTAATTGCCGATAAACACGTCTTCCGGTTTTGCATAATAAAAACCAATTTGCGGGGCACCAAAACCTTCTTTTTTAATATACGAACCGTTCAGCTTGTTTACTTTGGCTGAAAATTCCTCGGTTACGTAAAACGTGTTGTTCTTCAACGCGCGTTCGGACAAATACCGAATTTTAGTTTTGATTTCAGATTTTAATTGATAGTTCCCCTTGTCATTTTTACTTAGCGCATAATGCATCGTACGTGAAAACGCCATAGTATGCGAGTTGTCTTCATACTGTGCCGTCAATGGGAAAGTACAGACTACGATAATGATGAAAATCAACTTGATAATAGAAGCTAACATCCTAGCATATTCCCTTTTTTTAAACCCATTTAAACGGGATAACGTTAAAACAGCATCGCGCCAAATTCAATAAAAATCAAATCTAGATACAATGCCCAACCAGTAAAAAAAGTTTGCACTTATGCGCATAAATTCTTTACATTACAGATGTTAACTCTTCATTGGATTATTATGGTAACCGGCATTAATTATACGAATGCCACGTGTTTCATCGGGATAGGATCTGACCTGTCTGCAATTAATTTGGTGTAAAGTCATCTGCACCAATGTCTTTTAATTAAAATCAACTTTGACTGTTTTATTGAATGCGGTTCTAAATTTAGGAGGAATTATGCAGTTGATCCCCAATTCGAGTCGGCGAGGCCTTATGGCTACGCTGTTTTTTTTCGCAAGTTTTGTGCTTCAAAGCAATGCATTTGCCGGCGGTGAGATTCTCCATACACCGCTAACGAGTCTTCCCGAAGGTCAACCGGTATATTTTGAAACTGCCTTTACTGTGCCGGTAGAACACGCTTACTTAAACTATCGTCGTCCGGGTCAAGCTAATTTTACCAACTTTGAAATGAGCCAAAAAGTCAATGGTAGTTTCGGCGCGTATATTCGTGAGCTCAACGGATTAAAAAACGGCGACCAAATCGAGTATTACATTTCCGCCGAAACACGCTCGGGTCAGACAATTACTTTGCCCGCTGAAAATCCGATGTATATGCCGTTTCAAATGATCATCAGCAAACGTTCTGTGTTTCAAGAAACCGGTATTGAAGTGGTTGTTTTATCACCGGAACCCGATGAAAAGATCAATAAAAAAGACGTTGTTATAGCTATTTCTTTATTTTCAGACAATGCTATTGATGTAAAAAATCTTCGCCTCAAACTAGACGGTGACGACATTACGGCTAAAGCCGATGTGACGCCGGAACTGATTACCTACTCCCCCAAAGACCTTGGTGTGGGTCAACACGTAGCGCGTTTGATGTATATTTCAGGTGAGAGCGAAACACAAATATTAACCGAATTTACATTTGAAGTGGTACTAAGCGGCGGTGAAGACATTTTAGCTTCCAAAGGTTTCCGTGCCTCTTCAGATTTGACCTCGGGGGGATCCGAAACCGCTTTTGAAGACGGAACTTTCCGTTTATCCGGACGTGCGGAACATCGTGCACAGCAGAATCTTGGCGAAACCACCGTATTTGATCGCGTGGGTGGCGATATTTCGTATGAAAAGAAGTGGTTCCAGGTAGGCGCGACGTTCGATTGGGACTCTGAAGACGATCCTAAGAAAAATCAACCCATTTCACGTTATTTGGTGACGGCCAATGTTGATAATCTAGTGATTTTAAACTACGGCGATACCTACCCCACTTTCAGCCCTGTTACGCTCAATGGAACGCGTGTACGCGGTTTTAGCGGGGGCGTTTATCTTGGCGTGTTCAATTTTGAGTACGTCACCGGTGAAGTTAACCGTAAAGTATTGAGTGATCAAAATAAAAAGAACAAAAGCAAAATAGATTCTATTTTCCACAATACGGACACTTCTGTTACATCATACGCCGATGCTTATCAGGCTTATTTTGAAAGCAACCCCAATGGTTATTTTTCAGGCGATTTCAAACGTAATATGACCGCCGGACGCTTCTCTGTAGGCCCCCAGTCATTCCAATTCGGAGTAAGTTTTGTAAAAACCAAAGATCAAGTTAGCTCACTCCTCATGAATCCTATAACGGCTGTGGGCTATAACGGCTTGACCCCGCAAGAAAATTTGGTTGCCGGTGCTGATTTTCGAGCAAGCATGTTCAATAAGCGTTTGAACTTTGATGCATCGGTCGCCAGCGCTATCAGTAACACCGATATTACATCCGGTTCAATTTCTCATGCCGATCTAGACTCAGCAGATATTGACCTGACTAAAAGTCAATACGATTTAGTAAAGAAGTTTATTACGCTAAACGCTAATCTCGATCCACTAATAACTGAATTCGATAAAAACTTACTCGCATATACTGTTGGTAGTTCAATATCTGCATATAATAACAATCTGAGTGTGCGTTATCGTTTTAACGGTGCGTTTTTCCAATCGTACGGGGCATCTGTAGCTAGAGATCAAGAGTCGTTTGAGATCGTCGACCGCATGCGGTTTTGGCAAAACCGCATATTCCTTACAATCAACTATGCGACGATGAAGAATAATCTTGCCAAAACAGCGGCCAATACGCCTAAAACCAATACGCTTGGATTTAACATGTCATTTTTCTTACCTAATAAATTACCATCGGTAACATTGGGTTATCAAACTATGAGTCGTAAGAATGGTTTTGATTACGATGGATCAGCAATAAGAGAAAACACAACACAAAAATATCGTGATCAAATACGCGCCGGTGCGCGTCCTGAAGACAATACAACCAATACATTCAGTTTTAACACGACGTACGGTTTTACGTTTAATGAACTGCGTAACTCGGCGTCGTTTAGTTTATCCAACAGCACGCGTAAAGATAACAGTAAAGATATCAATACGGCATATTCGTTCGACTCAGACACTGCCGTTACCTCTGTTATAGCCAATGAAACCATTACAGACTATCATAAAGCCGCCTCCGGATCCAAGATAAATACCATCGGCTTGAGTCTTTCGACGGACTGGAAGTTTCCATTACGTACTTCGATCGGATTTAACAATTCGAACAGCGAAACAAAATCCGTCATTAAAACATCTGACAATAAACGGGATTCTATGACAGTCACAAATAAAACCAGTTCATTCAGTCTTAACGTCAATGCCGACTACCTCGTATTTCAAAATGATGACGTACGTATTAATTCGACAGCCGGATACAATTTAGCAGCTGTAACCTTGCCCAACGTTCCCGATATAACTCTTAACACGATTTCTTTGGGTTCACGAATCAATTTCTTTGAAAAAAACAATGTGACGCTGACTTACAGCATCACCTCCGGACTCAAAATTCCTACGGCTTCTGGTTCCAAATCGGTAACCAACAGCCTATTCTTAGCACGATACGAATACATTTTCTAATTCGATCTTATCCGCGAGAGCCTGATTTGATTATAAATCAGGCTCTCTTTTTATCCACTCTACTATCTTTATGACGAGGCATTATGGCAAAAGGTGATTTTTTCAAAAACCTCCGAGCCAATACCGGTGCATTGATTTGTTTGATCATCAGTTTATTGGTATTTATTCCGGGCTTGGTTTTAAAAGTACTCCCCGATTTGAGCGATAATCTTATCGCATTTTACCTGTTAAATATCGGGCTCACTTTTGCCTCATTGCTTGCTTCCGTTATCGGTATATATCTTGCCGGTTTTCAAAATAAGACATTATCCGGTATTTTTATAACTCTACTAGCTGTTTGGCTTGGTAGTTTTCTCGTCAATGTCAAAGCCATCGAAAGTGTTGAACTAAAAACCTTGGATCAGAGATTTAGTTTTCGATACCAATACGTTGACCTAGAAAAAAGATTAACCCCTGAAGAATCTCCCATCATCATCGTTGATGTGAGCGATCAAGCCGGTGAAGAAGTTCGTGATCGCTATCCTTGGCCGCGTACGTATTACGCCCATTTTATCCGTAATATGAAACGCGCCGGCGCTAAAGTGGTCGGAATAGATATTGTGTTTGATGCCCCGGATTATAATGGTCCCGAAAAGGATGATGATCTCGCGGCGGCTATCAAAGAATGCGGCAACGTCGTATTGGCCGGTAAAGTCATTAAAGGCGATGTAGCTTCCGGCGGCGGAAGTATCGGCACAACAGCCAAGCCGCTTCCTAAATTTCTGGATGAAGGAATCGGAAAATGGGGTTTTGTCGGTGTAACCAATGATATTGACGGTTTTTGGCGGCAATATCTGGTTGAAGAAAAAACGGGTGATGATGAACACGAGCAGGTTTTTCACTCGTTTGGCGTCGAAGTTTTACGCAAATATTATGATATCCCTGATTCTGCAAAATTCATCAACAATGAACAATTTTTTCAATTCGGCGACAAAGTTATACGCAAGTATAAACCCTACTCTTTTTTGATCAACTTCGCCGGTCCTAAAGCTACATTCCCCTATAAATCGTTCGAACTTACGGTGGATGATGCCGCATTTGATCTCAAAGAAGGGCGCGATCTGGATTCGTTTGATGATGAAGGCGATCCCGATCTAGGGATCCCCCCCGGCCTGCTTAAATCCGGTTTCTTTAAGGACAAAATCGTTCTTCTCGGTGCGACGATGGAAGAGTTGCACGACGTGTTTTCCGTACCGATCAGTGAAGTGCGCACTTCCGATGGAAAAAAACTAGAAACCCTGATGCCCGGAGTTGAAATCCACGCCAACGCAATTTATACCATTATCAAAGATAACTATGTTACCATACAGGCGGATTGGATTCGTGTTTTAATTGTAACGTTGAGCGCATTTGTTGTGTTTCTCTTGGTCAGTCGCCTTAATAAACCGTTACTGGCATTGCCGATTTTGTTACTGATCATTGCATCGGTTATCGCCTTAGCATTCTATTTATTTGCAAAACATAACATTCACATGCAACTCGTGACGCCGGTATTGGCGATCATGTTTACCTATGTCGGTAATGTGATCTTTCAATATCTCGGCGAGCGTAAAGAAAAAGCACAGATTCGTAATGCATTCGGTCGTTACTTGCCTGAAAAAGTAGTTGCGCAGCTTGTCGAGAATCCCGGTTTGCTCAAGCTCGGCGGTGAAGAACGTGTTCTTTCCATTCTATTCTCCGACGTGGCGGGTTTTACCACGATTTCCGAAAAATTGACACCGGTCGAGTTGGTACACTTGCTTAATGAATACCTGACGGCAATGACCAATATTATTTCCAAATACGACGGCATCATTGATAAATATGAAGGCGATGCGATCATGGCGGAGTTTGGCGCACCTTTGCAAGACGATGAACACGCCGCCAAAGCATGTTATGCGGCGTTAGAAATGCAGGAGAAACTCGTCGAAATGCGCGTCAAATGGAAACGTGAAGGCCGCCCTGAACTTAAAGCGCGTGCCGGCATCAATTCCGGTAACGTCGTACTCGGTAACATGGGTTCCGAATCCGTTTTCGATTATACCGTTATGGGTGATAATGTGAACCTCGCTTCCCGTCTCGAAGGCGCCAATAAAGAGTACGGCACATATATTATGATCAGCGAAATGACGCGCGAATTTGTCAAAGAACAAGTCATCACCCGCGAACTTGATATTCTACGCGTCAAAGGTAAAGCCAAAGGCGTGAAAGTATTTGAGGTTATCGCCCGCACCTCAACGGGTATTACGGCGAATATGAAAAAAACTATCGAAAACTATAATAAAGGCCTCGAATTATATCGTCAACAGCGTTGGGACGAAGCTATGGTGCTTTTCAAAACGGCACTCACTACCAATCCGGACGACGGTCCTTCGCAGACCTATATCGAACGCTGTGAAGAGTTCAAACTCAATCCGCCGCCGGAAAATTGGGACGGTATTTTTGAAATGAAGACGAAATAATTGACAATAGTTTTTAGATTGATTATTATGGGTCGTCCAAAAGCCCAATCTGAAATTTCTATTTCTAAATTCATATATCGCATTATGAGGAGTTATCCATGATCGAACGGAGCAATTTTTCAAAGGACAAGTCTATTGATCTTGATCAACCCGAAAGTATCATTGATTGGTTTTGGGTTTTCTGGGGTTGCGTGATAGGTATTGTTATCATCGGCGCTTTCACATTTATCACATCTACTAAATACAATCCGGACGTTGTAAAAGCCGTACCGATGTTGATCGGCGGGCTTGCTTTTGCCGTTACCGGCATGATTTTAGGTCATTACTCACCCGGTCATACGGTCAAAGAAGCTGCTGTAGCCGGATTAGTTATTCCCATCATCGGCTTTGTGCTCTCGGGTATGGGATACGGCCCCACATTTATAGCTGAACTCGGCATATTTGAAAAAATCGGTGTCGCACTGGCCGGCATGTTGATCTGCCAGCTCGGCGGCTGGGTTGGCGAAGAATTGGAAGGATACGACCATCCCACAAAATGGCTGCAATGGCATTGGATTATCGTTGCCGTTGTGATCGGCTTTATGCTCAATAGTTTTGTGATTTTCTTCGTCGGTTTGATTTCTCTTACACCGGTACCTGTTTTTATGGCATTGAGCGTATTTGCAGCCGGAATTGTAGCGGGTTATAAGTCACCAGGGCATACTGAAAAGGAATGCAGTATTGCAGGCGCTTTAACGATTCTTTTGGATTACTTATTTATCACTTTCGCTTTAGGTATCGAAGCAAAAGATTTCGGTATCGAATCTGGCACTATGGCTTTCATCCTATTAGTCGCACTTGCTGTTGCAGGCGGGTTAGGCCTTTTGGGCGGATGGATCGGTGAACGTATGCAGATTCAAGAAAAAGAAGAAGAAAAAGAACTGAACAACTGATAGCTAAAATTATAGTTCCAATAAAAAAACCGAATGACAACATTCGGTTTTTTTATTTTATATACATACTTCTACTCTACACTATTTCCCTTTTCGTCTTTGTCGCATGACATCAAAAAAGACAATGCCCGCAGCCACCGAAGCATTGAGCGATTGGATTTGGCCGCTCATCGGGATGCGAATCAAAAAATCACAATGTTCAGCTACCATTTTACGCATCCCTTTACCTTCACTACCTATAACAATACCGACAGCATCACGCGCATCAATCGCATCATAATCGCGATCTCCGTCAAGACTTGTTCCGTAAATCCAAACCCCGCGTTCCTGTAATTCTTCAAGCGCTTGTGTAAGATTAGTTACTTGTACGACGGGAATATACGCCGTGGCGCCCGCAGACGTTTTTACAACGGTTGCGTTAACTTCTGCCGAACGGTGTTTAGGGATGACTATACCGTGAAAACCGGCGCATTCGGCACTGCGAATAATAGCTCCGAGATTATGCGGGTCGGTTATTTCATCCAAAATAGCAACGAGCGGCTTCTCTCCGGCAGCAACGGCACGATCAAATATAACGTCCATTTCCACGTATTGGAATTCTTTTTGATCAAGCAATACCATGGCGCCTTGATGATTATTTTTTCCGCCGATCATATCTGAAAAATACCGCGCATCCATGGTTCGAACACGAATTTGTTTTCTTTTGCAGACGTTGATAATTTCATCAATGGCGTCGCCATGAGCGCCGATTTGCAGTATTACTTCTTTTACAGGAATTCCAGATTTAAGCGCTTCGAAAACAGGTTGTCTTCCGAAAATAATATTAGTTTTCATTATTTTTCCGTTTAAAACTATTCTTCATTGTTAAGTTCAACGAATGGAAAAAGGATCGGATGGTCAACCAACCCATCGTTTTTTCAGTTACGGTTTGATATATCAAGACACACCCAAGTATGCCTAAAAAGAAATTCATAAACCACATTGCAAAAAAAGGATTCATTAGCCCGCGATCCGCCAGATCCTCTCCGAGTATTAAACAGAAATAATATGCGATAAAGAAAAACAAACTAATCCCTGCGGCGAGACCCA
The DNA here is from genome assembly GCA_013360215.1 of bacterium. Taxonomy (NCBI): domain Bacteria; species bacterium. The sequence goes on from JABWCP010000022.1 coordinate 54,134, forward strand.
AATTACCGCGTTTGGCTTTCACACCGATAGGCGCACCCAATAACACAAAAATCAAACATGCCATCGGTATCGAATATTTTTTATTCACCTCGACCATACTCTGATCCATCAGCCGCTGATAGCTCGAAACGGTACTGATATTTCCGGAAACCTGATTGCTGATCGCGGTTAACGGCATTTCTACAGAATCGACCGGTATTGCAGACTTGCTCATATTGGGTCGTCGCCCCAAACTCGGATCTAAACTGCGTAAAGCCGATGGTTGTGATTCAGCCACCGGTACCGTATGTTTCAGAGTGTCTTTCAAATAAGTTTGTATAGTTTGTTTAAGAGAATCCGATAAAACATAATCCGTATATGGGACATACGCCGTATCCAACGCCAGGCGTAGATTCCAATCCATGAAATAATCATTGATCGCATCTAGCCAACTGAACTCCACACAATATTTTTCGACTAATTTGCGAGCGCGGGGATCCAATTGCGTAACGGATTCCGGTTTTTTTTCTATATTTTTTAAAACCAACCCCATCTGCCTTTCACGTTCTTTGCGATGACGTGCTACTTCTTCCATGAGTTGATCTATATTCTTTTCGCGATCGTTTCTAAAGGTCTCATCACTTGTTTTTAACGATAGGTTTTCAACGGCAACGATCACTTTGTATTTTTGAAAAGTTATGCGCTGATATTGATCATTTTTGCCCTGATGGTATTCGTGTATTTCACCCTCTTCCAACTCCAATATCATATTATCGTTGGATTCTTCGATCGCTATAGATCCGCGTTTGGCTGTTATGGTTCGTTGTGCATTGCGGTCGGATTTATCAAATATCGTTACACCATAAATTGTGGAGCCGAGTTCATCTTTGTTTTCAACGATCATGCTAAAATTTTCAATGCCCTCCAAGAACACACCCGGCTCAATGGAAAGTGTCGGTCTTTTAGCCTGGATATTTTTTTTTAGAACGCGTGCATTGTGATTAGCCAATGGCAACACTTCATCATTAAACCAAAAAACACCGTAGGTAATAACGCACGCAACGAGAATGACAGGAAATATCAATTTAAAAAAATTAATACCCCCGGCCTTAAGGGCCGTCACTTCATTGTCGGAGGCGAGACGACCAAACGCCATGATCGTAGCGACGAGAATAGACATCGGAACGACCAATACGATAATTCCCGCAAGATTGTATGCAATGAACTCTAAAATCACCGTCATGCTGATGCCTTTGCCTATAATATAACGCATCGCTTGCAGTACAAAATTGAGCAAAAGCATGGATGTGATAAGCGCAAGCGCAAAGAAAAACGGTCCGATGTGTTCGCGGATCACATAGCGGGAAACGATAAACATGCCGTGACGTTTCGGTATTAAGATTTGAGGAGATTTATCTGATCGCGGAGCTTAGCGGCCAACTCATAGTTTTCAGACTCAACGGCCTTTTGAAGGTCTTTTTCCAGTTTTTCAAGCGGTGTCATGGAAAGTTCGGATGCTTCCGAAGCCGGAACTTTGTTTGTTTGTTTGACATACGCACCGGATTGGACGTCCACATCCAATCCCGCAGCTTCCATCACTTTTTCTTCTACAAAGATCGGAGAGCCGACGCGTATCGCTATTGCAATCGCATCCGACGGGCGCGAATCAATCACTTGTTCCCCGACAGAATTACTGTGGATATGAATCGAAGCAAAAAAAGTATTTTTATTTAATTCGGTAATGACAACTTTGTCAACTTCAGCATCCAAGGCGTCTAAAATCTGGACGGCTAAATCATGAGTAAACGGGCGAAAAGGTTTGATACCCTGAAGTTCCAGTGCGATCGAATGCGCTTCCGGCGCGCCGATAACAACCGGTAACATGCGACCTTTTTCAAGTCCGGTTTCTACCAATTGCAGGATATAGCCATTACTCTGCTCATCCTCAATAATCCATTTTATTTCGACCTGCAATTCCATTACAATTTCCGTTTCAGTTCTAGAATAAGTTAATATACGACTTAAGGAAAATCAATTATTTTTAACGGTGAAATCGGATTCGTTTTCTTGCCCGACAAACAACAGATCGGGTATTTCATCGATGATACCGTAATAAAAACAATAAGAATAATATTCCTTCAGCCCTTCAAGTTCCGCTTTCCCAAGTTTGTATTGTATGTTCTCCGTGAGGTAATTGGCATAAAAATCAGGTTCAAAACCTCGCGCGCGTTCTTGGCTGTAAACTCGTGAAATCTCCGTAATATGATCCAGGCCCGCATCGCGAGAAGCCGTTAGTGTAAGAATATCTTCCGTATTCAATGCGTCTTCAGCAGCAGCCCAAAACGAATACACAAATGGCAATCCGTCTGTCATATCACCCCACTCTTCTCCCAGATCAATTTTGTTATCCCATGTATCGTATAACTCAAGTGCATTATCACCGATGATCAAGGCCGCATCGGCCTTTGACAGCATAACTTCGACTTGCGGTGGCATTGGAATAAACTCAGGGTGAATATCAAATTTTTCGCGTAGAATAATATCTAGCAATCCCACCGATGTACGGCTGCTGATATCGACGGCAACGGTGTTAATATTCTCAAGATTTCGATTAAAAAAAAGCTCCACGCTTTTCACAAATTGATGTGAAATAACACCGATGTCGGGCACGATCCGAAGGTTTCGATGACCGCGAATACGCGAATATTCGATCGACGGTATCAATGCGAGATCAACTTCTTTGTTTTTAAGTTTATCCGCACAGACCGAAGGAATAGCGTATTGAAGTTCAAACCGCGCTGCGGCGGCTTGCTGCAAACCATAAACGATAGGTCTTGTATTTAGATACTCTACAGCACAGGTTTTAATTTTTTGCAAACGTCTTATTCCTCATTTTCATCACGATCTTCATCTTCTTCTGACGCACCGACATCGGCGTCCTCTGACAGCTCCATATCAGGTAATTCGATGTCTTTACAAACATCCAAAGCTTCCTGCAATTTATCTTGAGGAACGAGGATTTTGATCTCCGATAAGTCTCCTACCCACACCGTATTGACACTGTCTTTTTGACTGAACACAGTATTTTCTATGCCGGCCGACTGTAGCTGGTCACTGATCAGCTCCGCTTGATGTTCATAGGAAACCGTTTTAACAACGGCCCAACCTTCGATTAATTCACTCATAACAACCTCCGATTTATTTGGGTTGCAGTACTCCGATCCAGTATTCCGCGCTTTCTTTCCATCGTTTATCGTTGGCAGCTTTCCGATAATCCGCTAACGCTTCCTCGGTTCTATTCAAAAGTCGTAACGCCTCAGCCCGTTCAAAAAGAATTCCGTACTTCCATTTTTCTTCTTCTATGTTTCCGGCTTGGTTTATCAATCGTAATGTTCGCTCCGGTTCTTTGGCTTCATTGTAACAATTAGATAGTTCATACACGGAAGCGGCATGCGCCGGATGATGATTAACTATCTGCTCTAAAATTGCCACGGCTTCATCCGTTCGATTTAGTTGATCCTTTAGAAGCTTCGCTTTAATGTAAGAAATTTCAGGATGAACCGCATTATTTTTCAAAAAATCATTACAAGTTTCAATAGCTAGCGAATAATTTTTAACATCCGAAAGAAGCCATACTTTGTATTGAACAGCTTTTGCTGTTATATTTGTATTTCCATTCGGAAGATGAATGGCTAAATCATAATACACCATAGCGCGGTTGATTTCACCGGTACGCCGGTAAGCCACGCCGAGATTAACGTAAACTTTTTGGTAAGACGAGTCGGCGGTAATCGCTTTATGATAAATGGATATAGCTTCGTTCCAACGTTTAGCTTTACTTAATCTATTCCCTTCTTTGTAATAACCCCGTGCCTGTTCCCGGGCTGCACGACGGGATTGATTGAGGCTATCGGTTTCTTTCCTCTTTTGTTTCCAATTTTCAAGCTGCACGGTATAATCATCACCATCGTCATCCTGTTCTTGCGCAAAAGCGATGGGGAACGTGCTAAACAGCAAAATAATATAAAACAAAAAAGGCGCCGACTTTGTCATCGAATCGCCTTTTAAAAAATTTGGATTCATAAGTGCGGAAGGCGGGATTTGAACCCGCACGCCTACCGGCGCCACCCCCTCAAGATGGTGCGTCTGCCAATTTCGCCACTTCCGCATAAATTAGCGCACGAAATATACGCTAATTTTATTTTTTTGCAATAAAAAAAGCTGCAAAATCCGTAAATCTTACGAATGTATTGCGGTTCTTAGTTTTGCGGTGTAGGAAGCGCAGGCGCAGACTGTCCGCCACCTTGTTCCAGTTCTTTTTCTATAATACCCTGCTCGGCACCACCATCACGCAATCCTTTGATATTAAGGCTCACACTGAGTACGGCGAACAAAATGGCAAGTACAACCGTAGCTTTGACAAGGGTATCTGCAGCTTGACGTCCGCTAAGAATAGTTGAAGCGCCACCACCGAGACCTGCAAGTCCGCCGCCTTTGCTGGATTGCATAAGAATCGCACCGATCAACAAAATGCTGACAATGATGTGTAAAACAACAAGAAACGCAAACATGGATTTACTCCTGAGTAATGATGAATTATAATTGAATTATATTTTTTCAGCTGCATGTATGATCGCGGCAAACGACTCGGCTTCGAGGCTGGCGCCGCCTACGAGGGCGCCGTCAATATCCGCACAACCTAATAAGGCGGCAGCATTATCGGGTTTCACGCTCCCGCCATATTGAATGATCATTTTATCTGATATTGTTTTTCCAAATGAATCCCGCGCTAAGTCGCGTATAAACTTATGTACCGCTTCGGCTTCGGCAACCGTAGCATTTTTGCCCGTTCCAATGGCCCAAACCGGCTCGTATGCAATAATTATTTTGGCTGCTTTATCTGAATCCAGATTTTTCATCGCACCGAGGTATTGCTGACGAATAACCGATTCGGTATGTCCTTCCTGGCGTTGTTCAAGCGTCTCACCGACGCATACGATCGGCGTAAGTGATTCCAGCAAAGCAAATTCGATTTTATGATTTACCATCGTATCGGTTTCAAAAAAATGTTGCCGCCTTTCCGAGTGGCCGATGATCACATATTCGCAGCCGGATTCTTTGATCATTTCGGCAGAAATCTCACCGGTATAGGCTCCGTATTTATGCAAATACATATTCTGCGCGCCGACTTTGATTTTAGTATCTTTCAAAACATCACGCACCGCGGCAATACTGATGGACGGAGGGCAAACAGCCATCTCCGTTTTACGGATATCGGTTAATTTCAGTTTGAGCGATTTGGCTAAGTGCAGGGCCGCATTCGGGCCTTTATGCATTTTCCAATTTCCGACGATTACCTTTTTACGCATGGGTCAAAGCTTCCACACCGGGCAAAATTTTTCCTTCGAGAAATTCGAGAGACGCACCGCCGCCCGTGGACACGTGCGTGACTTGTTTTTCAAGACCCAATTCCGTTATCGCGGCCGCCGAATCACCGCCGCCGACAATGGTCACCCCGCCTTTTCGTGTTGTTTCGACCAAACTTTCGGCAATGGCTTTTGTGCCTTTAGCAAAATTGGGCATCTCAAAAACACCCATCGGCCCATTCCACACAACCGTTCCTGCAGAATTAATCTCTTTACGAAACATATCGATCGTAGCCGGGCCGATGTCTAAACCCATCCAGCCAGACGGTATTTTATCCATCGAAACGGTTTTAATTTCGGTTTCATTTTTAAACTCCGTAGCGACAACGGCATCGACCGGAAACAAAACGCGCGTAGTACCGCTTTTCGCTCTTTCGATTATAGACTTTGCTAAATCAGCTTTTTCGGCCTCAAAAAGCGAATTACCGATTTCATACCCCATGACTTTGGCAAAAGTAAACGCCATACCGCCGCCGATAATGATGGTATCCACTTTTTTCATTAGGTTTTCGATCACATCTATTTTACCGGAAATTTTGGCACCGCCGATGATGGCAACAAAAGGCCGTTTGGGGTTTTGAACCGCATTACCGAGATAACGCAATTCTTTTTCCATAAGGTAACCCGCGATATTTTGTTTGAAATACCGCGTAACGCCCTCGGTAGATGCATGTGCACGATGTGCTGTGCCAAACGCATCATTGACATAAATGTCGCCAAGCTTGGCCAGTTTTTCAGCAAAAGCGTTATCGTTGGCTTCTTCTTCATTATAATATCGGAGATTTTCAAGCAACAATACTTGACCTTTGGATAAACCCGCCGCTTGTTTTTCGACGGTATCTCCGATACAATCTTCCGCCATTATTACGGGTTGTCCCAAAAGTTCTGAAAGCCTCACTGCGCAAGGTTTTAGAGACATTGCAGGATTTTTTTTACCTTTTGGCCGTCCCAAATGACTCATCAAAACCGGAATACCGCCATCGCTCAATATCTTCTTTATTGTCGGCAAAGATTCACGAATGCGTGTATCGTCCGTAATGCGGAGTGTGTCGTCCAACGGAACATTAAAATCAACCCGTACAAGCACCTTTTTTCCGGCGACATGGACTTGATCCATCGTAAGCTTATTCATCATCGTTTCGTCCGTTTATGCTTTGGCTATTTTCATCAAAAGATCAACGCAACGATTGGAATAACCCCATTCGTTATCGTACCAAGAAACGACTTTAAAAAATCGTTTTTCCCCTTTGAGGTTGTTCTGCATGGTTGCTAATGAATCATAAATGGAAGAGCGTTCATCATGAATAAAATCTGTCGAGACAAGCTCTTCGTTGCAATAGCCAAGTATGTTTTTTAAGTACGTTTCCGAGGCTTTTTTCATTAATCCGTCAATTTCTTCGATGGACGTATCGCGCGTTGCGCGAAAAGTAAGATCCACGACGGATACATCGGCCGTCGGTACGCGGAAAGACATACCGGTAAGTTTTCCTTTGGTCGCAGGCAACACTTCCCCTACGGCCTTAGCGGCACCGGTAGTCGAAGGAATTATATTTATTGCCGCAGCACGGCCACCGCGCCAGTCTTTTTTGGAAGGACCGTCTACGGTTTTTTGCGTCGCGGTATAACTGTGAATCGTCGTCATCAGACCCGTTTCGATACCGATACCTTCTGTGAGTAAAACATGCACCAACGGTGCAAGACAATTCGTCGTACAGGATGCATTGGAAATGATGTGATGTTTGGAAGCATCGTATTCTTGTTCATTAACACCCATAACGATGGTTTTGACTTCCCCTTTACCGGGTGCTGAAATAATTACTTTCTTAGCTCCGGCCGTTAAATGGCCTTTCGCTTTTTCCGAATCCGTAAACAAGCCTGTGGATTCGATCACATAATCCACGCCCAGATCTTTCCATGGCAGTTGCGACGGATCTTTGGTTGCTGCAACACACTGTACCCGATCACCGTTTACAATGAGAATGTCATTGTGATCCAAATCCGGTTTACTTTTGGCAACATTGATAGTGCCTTTAAATTTTCCGTGAATGGAATCATACTTGAGTTGGTAGGCAAAATAATCCGCATCTGTACTGACATCTACTACAGCGACTACATCTATTTCTTTACCCAAAAGGCCTTTATCTACAAGCGCATTGAATACTAAACGCCCGATGCGACCGAATCCGTTAATACCGACTTTGATAGCCATAATCCTCTCCCGAAAAGCGTTGAAAATTATGAAGTTGTTAAACTGGGGCGAATATAGGATTTGTATGCTGGAAAGTCAACCGAAAATAAGGAAGGCAATGGGAAACGGAAGCAACATCGTACCCCCCTTTGGATAGAAGGGAAAGAAGGATTGAGATTGGTGATAGAACATTGCAGGAAGTCTTGCGAGCGTAGC
>JABWCP010000023.1 GCA_013360215.1 bacterium
CTCATTTGTGAAAGTACCTACGGCAACAAAGTTCACGATCCGGTGAAAGAAATACACGGCGAATTTGTACAAGTGATCCAGGATGCCGTTGCGCGTAAAGGAAAGATTATCATTCCGGCCTTTAGTGTGGAGCGTACACAAGAGATCGTTTATCATCTCAATTTGCTGTATGAAAACAAAATTGTCCCTGAGATACCCGTATTTGTGGACAGTCCGCTTGCGGTGAATGTTACGGAGGTATTTCGCAAATACCCTGATTATTACGATAAAGATGCGCGTAATCTCCTGCAAAGCGGGGATAATCCCTTTTCGTTTGAAGGATTGCGCTATATTCGTGAAGTAAAAGATTCGATGAAGCTCAACGACATAAACGATCCGTGCATTATCATTTCGGCATCCGGTATGTGCGAAGCCGGGCGTATTTTACATCATCTGAAAAATAATATTGAGAATTCCAATAACACCGTGCTCATCGTAGGTTTTATGGCAGAGCATACGCTGGGCCGTAAATTGGTAGACAAGGCTGAGACGGTAAAAATATTTGGCGATATGTTTTCCGTAAAAGCGCGTGTTCATAAAATCAATTCGTTCAGTGGTCATGCGGATCGTACCGATTTGCTTAATTTTACCGAATTGGTCGGCAAACAAGCTTCCGTTTTTTTGGTACACGGCGAGGAAGCGCAAAGCGTGCCATTTGCGGAATCATTAAAAAGTAACGGATTTCGCCATGTTGAGATTCCAGAACGGCTTCAAAAAATAACATTATAAATAAATTATACTATAACCAGCTATTGTAAGGATGAGCATGAAACAGCATAATTTTTTAATCATGGGTGTGGTCTTTTTTGGATTAGCGTGTAGCCCGAAAGTCGAAAATAATAAAAAAACAACAGTCTCGCGAAATGAGTACACCATGGCCGCATTAAACTGGATGCAGATATCCGGTGAATACCGTGCCTTGTGTTATCAGGCTTTTAATGTTGCACGTATGACGCTCGATGTCGAGTTATCCAAAAAGCCAGCCAAAAAACCGGCGGTGGTTGTGGATATTGATGAGACAGTTTTAGATAACAGCCCATATCAGGCCCGCCAAATTGCCAACGGCGAACAATATCCGGTAGGATGGCAGTCGTGGACGGATGAAGCAAAGGCCATAGCTGTCCCGGGCGCCAAGGAGTTTTTAAATTATGCCGTTTCCAAGGGTGCAGATGTTTTTTATATCACCAACCGTCGCCCGTCCGAAGCACCGGGTACTTTGAATAATTTGCGTTCGCTTGGTTTTCCGCAAGCGGACACGTTGCATATTATGTTTCGCGAAGCGGAGTCCAATAAAGAAGCGCGCCGTCGTAAAGTCAGTGAAACACATTCTATTCTTGTAGTATGTGGCGATAACCTGAATGATTTATCCGATGCCTATGATGGCCGTCTGAATCCCGAACGTAACCAGCGTGTTGATCAGATGAAGAATGAATGGGGGCGTCGATTTATAGTTCTGCCTAATCCGTTATACGGTGATTGGGACGGTGCCATGTTTAATTATAATTTTAACCTATCCGATGCCGCAAAAGACAGCGCGCGCAAAGCTGTGCTAAGAATGAACTAGATGCATCATGCAATTTTGAACCACGCATCAAATCGAAGCGGTATGTTGTTGTATGTTTTACGCTGTACTGTTGATAGCGATTGATTAGATGAAGTCTAAAATCGTGCTCATCGTGTTCAGTGTTATTTTGTCTTTGCTTGTATGTGAAGTGATCGTACACTATGCATTCCCCGTCAACGAGGCGATGAATAAAATTTATATTGCCGACAGCGTGTATGCGACACGTACCGCGCCCTATCTTGATTTTACCTATTCCGATCTTGATGGAAGATCATTGACAATCGCAACCAATGGATATGGTCATCGTTGGGGGGAATACGATACGGCATCATGGCGGGATACCTCCGTAAAAAAGATATTATTGCTGGGAGATTCGTATACGTTTGGCGTGGCGGTCAATCAGCATGCGACGTTTGCATATCTCGTGGACTCTATATTGAATGCCGACAAGCACATCAAATCTCAGTATTCCATAATCAATGCGGGTGTCGGCGGCTGGTGTACCAAACAGGAGTTGTTATATGGAATCCGCCATCTGAACGTTTTTAACCCGGATATCGTCGTAATCACTTTTTGTCCAAACGATCCGATCGGTGATATGGTATTTGAAAACGGATTTAAACATAATACTACAACCGTGGCTCCTGATTTTTGGGGTAAAGAATTTTTATGACGCTATTTGCATTTGTATTTTATTGGCGCCTCGTACCTGCGGCGAATAAAAACAACGGGAAGTTTTGTGGCAGCTTTGAACGGTGAGGCGGATTTTAAACCGTTTGAAGTTTTGGATTCGGCATGGGTAAAAACCGTGGCGCAGTATAAGGACTTTTATGAAATTTTTAAGACATACAACCCGAAGGGAAGATTATTAATACAGACTTCGCATCCTTGGGATGAAGATTTGCAAAAGCGTTTTAGCGAATTGTCCAAAGAACTGAATGTGGAGTTTGTTGATTTATATGACCAGACGGTAATCATTCCGGAATATGAGCGACGATTTCCGCATGACGGTCACTGGTCGGAACGCATTCATCGTATGAGTGCCGAAGCATTATCCGCCAGAATTATAATACAATGATGGATGGTTGTCCAGGCAACGTATTTACTGTATATTAAAATTCTTATTGACAATCAGTATATTTTCGGCTACTATGGGCGCACTTTAATGCTGTCTTTAGTACAGCAATACAAAACGTTCTGACCTAAAAACCAGAACTACCGGATAACCCGATCGGCATCACTCAGCGGACGGGTTGAAAATAATCCCGGTTCACGATGTTAGAATATGGCACAAATTAATATCACGTTTCCAGACAACAGTGTTCGTTCCTTTGAATCCGGCATTACCCCGATGGCTGTCGCGACATCTATTTCGCGCGGCTTAGCGGAAAAATGTGTCGTTGCCGAAGTGAACGGTAAACAGGTGGATTTGTCCACTCCGATCACGGGCGATGCTTCGCTCAAACTTTTTACCTCGGATACCGCCGAAGGCATGCAGGTTTTCTGGCATTCGTCGGCGCACGTCATGGCTCAAGCCGTCAAGCGACTATGGCCGGAGGCCAAATTTGAAGACGGCCCACCGACCGAAGCGGGTTTTTTCTATGATATTTTGATTCCGGAAAAAATCAGTGAGGCCGATTTTGCCCGCATCGAAGCGGAGATGGAAAAAATCGCCAAAGAAAAACTTACCTATACACGTGCAGAACTGACACGAAGCGAAGCGATGGAGTTTTTCAAAAAGATCGGTCAGGATTTTAAACTGGATATCATCGAGCGTATTCCGGAAGGCGCTCCGATCAGCTCCTACACGCAAGGTGAATTTACAGATCTCTGCCGTGGTCCGCATATCCCGCATACGGGGATGATCAAGTCCTTTAAGATCATGTCGGTAGCCGGTGCCTTTTATAAAGGCGATGAAAATAATATTCAACTTCAGCGGTTACGTGCTATTAGCTTTCCGTCCAAGAAACAGCTTGATGAATATCTTACGATGCTTGAGGAGGCCAAAAAACGCGATCACCGCAAACTGGGCCGCGAACTTGAACTTTTTATGATTACGCCGATGATCGGCGGAGGGTTGCCGGTTTGGCTCCCCAATGGCACTTTGCTGCGCAGGACGTTGGAAAATTTTCTTAAAGACGAATTACTTCGACGCGGTTATCAGGAAGTGGTAACACCGCATATCGGAAATCTTAATTTGTATCGTACGTCCGGGCATTATCCCTATTATGCGGATTCTCAGTTTTCACCGATCAAAGTGGAAGACGAAGAATATATTCTAAAGCCGATGAATTGTCCGCATCATCATCAGATCTATGCTTCCAAGCCGAGAAGTTATCGTGATCTTCCGTTGCGATTGGCCGAATTTGGCACAGTATATCGTTATGAGCAGTCCGGTGAATTAAGCGGGCTTTCGCGCGTGCGCGGATTTACGCAAGATGATGCGCATATTTATTGCACGCACGACCAGCTTAAAAATGAATTGATCAACGCGATTGATTTAACGCAACTGGTCTTTAAAACATTTGGCATGCCCGTCAAAACGCGTCTGTCTTTCCGCGACCCCAAGACTCCGGATAAATATGCGGGATCCCCTGAAATGTGGGATCAAGCCGAACGCGAAATACATGAAGTAGCCGACGCCATGAAATTGGATTATTTTGTCGGTATCGGCGATGCGGCATTCTATGGGCCTAAATTTGATTTTATCGTGCGGGATGCTCTCGGGCGCCAATGGCAACTTGGCACCGTGCAAGTGGATTATGTGATGCCCGAGCGGTTTGGACTTGAGTTTATCGGTGGAGACGGGCAAAAACACCGCCCTGTAATTATACACCGTGCACCGTTTGGTTCGATGGAGCGATTTATTTCAATTCTGATCGAACATTTTGCCGGTAATTTTCCCGTATGGATCGCACCGGTTCAGGTTGCTGTGCTACCCATCTCCGACGCGCATACGTCGTATGCGGAACAGGTCAAAGCCGCTTTGGAAAAAGAAAAAATCCGTTGCCAACTGGATACGCGTAATGAGAAAATCGGTTATAAAATCCGCGAAGCGGAGATGAAAAAAATACCATACATTCTTGTCGTCGGTGAAAAAGAAATGCAAACACAAACCGTTGCGGTGCGCCGTCATGGCAAAGGCGATCAGGGTGCTGCCGGATTGGCGGAATTTATAGCGCAGGTCAAACAACAGATCGAAGACAAAATACTCGACTAATTACGTTTACTAAGTAAGGAGACCAGCCATCGGTAAGGAAGACAAAATTCGTATCAACGAGCAGATTCGCACACCCAAAGTGCGACTGATCGGACCCAAGGGTGAACAGATCGGTATCGTGGACATCAAAGAAGCGCTGCGCCGTTCTCAGGAAGAAGGCCAGGATCTTTTGGAAATCGTTCCTACAGCTGATCCGCCGGTTTGTAAAATTTTGGATTTTGGAAAATATCGCTATGAAATCCAAAAGCGTGAAAAAGAAGCGCGTAAAAAACAAACCCATACGGGCGAAGTCAAAGAATTGCGTTTCCGACCTGTCACGGACGATCACGACTACCAATTTAAGGTGAAACACGCTGTCAATTTTCTTAAAGACGGATATAAGGTCAAAATGGTCGTTGTTTATAAAGGCCGTGAAATTGCCAACAAAGAAGCCGGTATTCAATTGGCCGAGCGTATGGTGACGGATCTGGAATCCGTGGGCAAACTGGACGGTGAAATGAAATTCGAAGGTCGTAACATGGTTATGATCTTTATCAAAAATCGCTAATACAAAATAAATTAAACTAATAAGGAGCATCCCATGCCAAAAACTAAAACCAATAGCGGCGCAAAGAAGCGCTTTCATGTGACCGGCTCAGGCCGTATTCTCCGTAAGAAAGCAACGCATCGCCACAATATGAGCGCCAAATCCAATACCCGTAAATCCAATCAGGTCGGCAAAACGGAAGTGGCGGACTCGGATAACCATCGCATAAGCCATCTGCTTGGCTTGAAGTAATTGCAGGCGTAAACAAAGAAAAAAATTTAAAAGGAGAATACCATGCCACGTTCCACAAATAACCCGGCCAGTAAGGCCCGCCGGAAAAAGATTTTTAAGCAGGCTAAAGGTGCCTGGGGCAAGCGTAAAAATGTACTGCGCAGTGCGATCGAAACCGTCGAAAAAGGAATGACCTATGCGACGCGCGATCGTAAAGCCAACAAACGTAATTTCCGCAGCCTGTGGATTATTCGTATCAATGCGGCTGTCCGTGAACACGGCATGACGTATTCCAAATTCGTTGCCGCGCTGAAGAAAGCCAATGTTGACGTGAATCGTAAAATGCTGGCCGAATTGGCCATGAACGATGCAACGGCATTCAATAAACTTATTGAAGTGGCTAAAGCAGCGAACTAACTTCGCATAACAGACGAATGTGTAAAAGACATGCCACGCTATGCGGCATGTCTTTTTTTTGCTTCACAGGACGGCAAAAATCTTGCGAATACGTGTTTTTTTTGATACCATGTAAATGATGAATTTTTGAAGAAGGAAGTCATGGATTTCGAACAGATAAAATCGCAGTTTCAAAGTGATACCGACGGGCAAACATTGGATAAAGCCGCACTTGAACAACTGCAAATAAAATATCTTGGAAAAAAAGGTATTCTGACGCTGGCTACCGAAGCGCTCAAAGCGCTGCCGAAAGAGCAAAAGCCCCAATTCGGTAAAATGCTCAACGAAGTCAAACAAAGTGTTGAGGCGCGGTTGGCCGAAATCAAAGCGGCCGTGCAAGCGGCGGAAGTTGATCCGAAGGATGATTTTGATGCCACATTACCGGGGCGTCACGGATGGGTAGGGCACAATCATCCTTTGACGATCGTTCTCAATGATATCAAGCAGATTTTTTACGAGATGGGATTTACCATCGAAGACGGCCCGGAAGTCGAATTGGATTACTACAATTTTGAAACGGTAAATATTCCCAAAGACCATCCCGCACGCGATATGCAGGATACTTTTTTTATCAACGAAAATGTGGTTTTGCGTACGCACACGACACCCGTTCAGGCGCGCACCATGCAGCGTATGAAACCGCCGATCCGAATGATCTGTCCCGGCCGCGTTTACCGAAAAGACACACCCGACGCCACGCACCTTCCTTTTTTTAATCAAATCGAAGGGCTGGTAGTGGACGAACATGTCACGTTTGCTGACTTGAAAGGAACGCTTGCCGCGTTTGTTCATCGTTTGTTTGGCAATGATATCGGCGTTCGCTTTCGACCGTCGTTTTTTTCGTTCGTTGAGCCGGGAGCCGAAGTGGATATCAATTGTATATTTTGCCGCGGTAAAGGCTGCCGTACTTGTAAAAATTCCGGATGGATGGAAATTCTTGGGGCTGGTATGGTACATCCGCAATTATTTGATTACGCCGGTTATGAAAAAAATAAATATACCGGCTATGCTTTCGGTATGGGCTTGGACCGTATCGTCATGCCGTTGTACGGAATCAATGATTTAAGGCTTTTGATAGAAAATGACGTGCGTTTTCTCGAACAATTCTAATAAGGATTTTTATGTTTGGTTTAATACGATTGTTATTGGTCGGTGCCGTTGCGTATGCGGCTTTTCGTATCATTCGTAAATTATGGATTGTCACCGATCCTAAGAATAATCCGATGCGTAATTCCTCGCCGAGTGATAAAAATAAAGAAGTGCGAACGACCGTTTTCAATTCTGAAGATGTACAAGACGCCAAATTCAAAGACATTAAGTAAGATTAATTTCTAACTCTATAATAGTTTAATAAAGGAAAACATATGAAGTATTTTCTCAGTATAGTACTGGCTATGGCTTGGTTAGGTTGTTCCAAACCCGCACCGGCACCGCAAATGGATTCTTTTGGTAAAGGTGTGACCATGTCGGAAGTAACGCCGATCGCCCAAGCGGTGGCACAAGTTGGCAGCTACAAAGATAAGGAAATACTGATCGAATCCGAGATCAAATCGGTTTGCCAGAAAAAAGGCTGCTGGATGGAGATCGCAACGGAAAACCAACCGATGCGCATCACATTTGAAAACTATGGTTTTTTTGTTCCTAAAGATGCCGCCGGTCGTAAAGTAAAAGTACAGGGCAAAATCGAAGAGAAAGAAATTCCGCAAGACGAGGCACGCCATTATCTGGAAGATGCGGGTAAACCCAAAGAAGAAATTGAAAAAATCGTCGGCCCTCAAAAAGTGGTAACGATGGTAGCCTCCGGCGTTGCGATTGTAAAATAATTATTAACGAGGGAATATGCCCAAAGAATTTGTAAGAACAGAGCTGGCGCCGGCTCCGATCGGGCCGTACAATCAGGCAGTCATCGCCTCCGGCAAAATGATATTCACCTCCGGACAGATTGCGCTTGATCCCAAAACCGGACAGCTATTAACCGGCGATGTACGCCAGCAAACACGCCTGGTGCTTGAAAATCTTCGCGCGATACTTCGCGCCGGAGGAAGTGATCTGAATAAAATCATCAAAACATCGGTATTTCTCAAAGATATGAATGATTTTGCGGCAATGAATGAAACATATGCAGAATATATGTCGGAAGCCGCACCGGCACGATCCACCGTAGAAGTCGCACGCCTGCCCAAAGATGTGCTGGTGGAAATTGATTGTATAGCGCTCGTCGAATAAGCACGTTTTAAATAGTTCGTTTTCACTAAACAAACGGTGACGGTGTATGAGTAGGACAACCGGCAAGTGGTTTTGCGTCATCAATCCGGCGGCTAACCGCGGCAACGGTACGCGATGCGTACCGGAAGTGCGGCGCTTTCTGTCGGAACGAAATATCCCGCATGAAATATTGGTGACAACTCAATCCAGTGAAGCGATGCCGTATGTGGTAGAGCGCGCAGCGGATCACGATGTGATCATTGCCGCGGGCGGCGATGGTACGGTACACGAAGTTGTGAACGGATTGATGCAGGCTTATGCGCAGTCGGGTGGTCAACCTCCCAAAGCCGCACTGGGCGTACTTCCGATCGGATCCGGTAATGATTTTGCGAAAATGCTTCATATGCCTAAAGAACTTCGGCCGGCGTTGGAAGCGATCGCAACGGGTTCGCGTCGTTTGATCGATATTGGTCGTATCAGTGTGGACGGCGATCATGCGCGGTATTTCGACAATAATGTAGGTATCGGCTTCGATGCATATGTCAATTATGAAAGCATTCAGATCAAATCGCTGCGCGGCGTTTTGATTTATCTTGCGGCCGTATTCAAATCGCTTTTTAAATACCAGCATCCGATGGCGGAAATACGAATCAATGGCGAAACGATAAACAACAAAATTCTAATGATGACGACGGGCAACGGTTCATGCTCCGGCGGCGGATTTTATATCACACCCCATGCCAAAATTGACGACGGATGGTTGGATGTATGTATTGTGGATTCCCGCAGCAAATTAAAAATGCTGTTGGATCTGCCCACAGTCATGCAAGGCAAACATGATGGGGCGCCGGGCGTTCGTATGTACCGTACCAAAAATGTTCGCATTGCGTCGTCTGAGTTACTGCCGATCCATGCCGATGGGGAAGTCGTATCTATGGACGCCCACACCGTCGAATTAGAAGTAATGCCGACGGCTATTCACGCAATATTTGCGCACTGATTATGACACACATTCCGCACAGCGGCGATATTACCATCATCGAATACGATCTGACGCCTAAAGCGGCTTCACGTAAAAAGCCTGCGCAAACCGGTGATGTATCCATCGAAGGATTGATCACCGAAAACGTGATGGCGGAAGACGTACGCAGCGAAACTGAATTTAAAAAGAAAAAAAAGACGCGAAAAAAAAGTTCGGCTAAAAATGCAGATGATACTAATGCCGGCATCGAACTTGAAAAAATTGTTTATTCCAGCGAACACCTGACGACGATCGTCGATCACTTGACTGACCTCGCAACGGAGATCGAACATCAACGTTTACCGGATACACGCTCACCGGAGGTAACAACCCGTTGCTTTCAACTGCGTTCATGCCCGGACCATGATTGCGTAGCCTATCAGGCTTCGCATGCCCGCTGCTGGTATATCGCGGGTGAAATGTGCGGTTGCCGCACTCATCTGGGATTGCCGTCATGCTTCGAATGCCAGGTTTTTCAGGCGGCCGCAACCGAACCGCTGGCAAGGATGCGTGAAACTTATCTGTATGTGCTCGGCATGTTACGTCGCCGCAATGAAAAATTACGCACCATGCAGCGCGAGTCGGACTTGCTCAAAGAACGCATCAATCAGGTTCGGCGTATTCAAAGCAGTGAACAACTGTCGGAATTGGATGAGGTGTTTTTTGAACAAAGGCTGGTTGATGAGTTGGTTAAATTCTCGCGGCGCACGGACGAGTTTGAAACGGAACGGGATAAAAAACTATTTGAACAGCATAAAATACTCACGGAACAATTAGGCAGCGCCTATCTGCAATTGCAATCTGTGACGTCCGAGTTGGAGCGATCCAATAAACAATTGGAAGATAAAGTAACGGAGCGTACGGACGATCTCCGTAAGAGCAACATGGCTTTGCGCGAAGCCGTCAAACATTCGCAGGAAGCCGATCGTTTGAAATCGGAATTTATTGCTAATGTGAGCCACGAATTGCGTACACCTCTTAATTCGATTATCGGTTTTTCCAAGTTAATCATGGCCGGTGTTGACGGGCCGATAACGGAACGCCAGGGTACCGATTTGAATGCTATTTATAACAGCGGTAAACATTTACTGGAGATTATCAATAGCATCCTTGAGCTTTCCAAAATCGAGGCCGGTCGTACGGATCTGGATATCAAGTCGTTTACGCTGGAACCTATGGTGGATGAAATTATTGCCGCTACGCAATCACTGCTGGTCGGGCGTCCGCTGAAACTTGAGAAAAATATTGAATCGTCGTTGCCGGAAATCGAAGCCGATATGACGAAGATACGTCAGGTGATCTATAATCTGGTTTCTAATGCGGTTAAATTTACTGAAGAGGGGGCCATACTGATCAGCGCGGCTCGCGATGGCGACTGGATCATTGTACGCATCACAGATACCGGCATCGGCATTGATAAAGAACATATCCAATCTATTTTCGAGCGATTTCGTCAGGTAGACGGTTCAACCACGCGCAAAGCGGGCGGAACGGGTTTGGGGCTGAATATTGCTAAAAAATTTATCGAATTGCATCGCGGTCAGATGCATGTCGAAAGTCGCCCGGGCGAAGGCAGTACGTTTTCGTTTAAAATACCGATAAAACACACAATCTGACATATGAGCGGTAAACCCAAAAGCATTTTATACATCGAAGACAACGAACTCAATCGTTTACTGGTGCGCAGGTTACTCGAACATGCAGGGTTTGAAGTTTTCGAAGCCGGTGATGGGGCCAAAGGTGTCAAAGCAGCGGAGGAATTGAAACCCGATCTGATTTTGATGGATATTAATTTGCCGATCATGGACGGATTTGAAGCCACACGCCAAATTAAATCTAATCCTGAATTAAAACATATTCCTATCATAGCTATTACGTCCAACGCCATGCAAGGCGATCGTGAACGCACATTGGCTGCAGGTTGTGACGCGTACATTCGTAAACCGATCGATCCGGACGCTTTTCCCGGGCAAATTGCGCATTTTATCGAAGTTTTTTCCTGATTGCTCTTGCGCACGTGCGCCTTTTTTTTATATTTAAAAAATATGCCAAAAACATTTTATACCTACACGTTGATGTGGGTGAGCCTTGTGTCGGGGTTTACCTTTTTCTCTGCATGCGAAAAACCCGTTGAGCCTCAATTTACTTCCGCGTTACGATTTCCTCTGAGCAAAGACATCTACGATATTTTTGATTTGAAAAAAGATATCGAAAATGGAAAAGATTCGCTGGCCGTGGATATTATCAGCGATTCAGTAGTGATTCGTATTTTTGACAGAGAAACCATACATGCCGGAGACGAATTGAATGTGGATCCTACATCGGATTCGGCTGACGCGGCGATCAATAATGATCTCAAGGTTCGCGATTCCGTTGATATCAATTTGCGCTTGGGCGATTTGGCACCGGGTTTTTGGTCAGGTCTGCATGGTACGAATGCAGTTATTCCGGCTTTCAATATGCCGGGCAGTTACACTCCTACATCGCGCAATACAACGCAGTTTACTCAGTTTAAATCAGCGACGCTTTATAGCGGAAACGTAGCTTTACGATTTACCAATAATACAAGTTGCGCAATGGACTCGCTGAACGTGGTAATATTTAATTCGACATCGCGTACACGTATCGACAGTTTTGTCATCAAAAATATTCCGGCTACTTTAGGCAGCGTATCCCAAAAAAGTATCACGTATCCTGCGCCTTCATCCAAAGTTGTACGGGATTCGGTGACGATTCGTATAGCCGGTTATTCCAGTGGTTCGGGAAGCTCTGAACTGGTTGATTCGACCGCTGCGTTAGCCATTCACATTGTTTCTGATATCACGGCCTCATCGGTTACCGGTAAATTTCCGTCGCAAACTATCAGTAATACGGATTCTATTGTTTCCGATAGCCAGTCGGATATAGATTCGGCATACATAGAAAGAGGCAGCATTCGACTCAATATTCGTCCACTGGGGTTGTCCGTCAATGCGTCCGTTACTTTTACAATGTATGATTTTGTAGATAACAACGGTGTACCGTTAACGAGAAGTTTTAATATCATTGCTGGGCAAAACAGTACGCAGATACTTGACCTGAAAAATTATCGGCTTATTCCTAATTGGTCCGTTAGTAGCAGTCGTTTCGTGGATTATAGATACACGATTGTTACCGTTGCTTCTACTAATAATAATACAGTTATCTCCAACGGGAACGGTGTACGTGTCGTTGCCGTGGTTGATTCATTACATTTTTCTCGCATGCGCGGCACCTTGTCTAATGAAGATTTTACTATTTCCAATCGCAGTCAGGATGTCAATATTCGTGATTTAGACAGCATTCAGTTACGTTCTGCTTTTTTTGAAATCATCACTTCGCATCGTATTCCTTTCCCGGTCGCTATGTCAATGACGTTGACCGGCAAACGCGGAACGCGTTCGGCTTCGACGGTGATCAATGGCAGTCTTAATAAATACACATCGGGAACTGATCCGCAACGTGATACCTTGCGTACACCGTTAGCCGAATATGATGAAGTGGCTGCGCTTCTTAATCTTGTTCCGGATTCGATTTATGTCAGCGGTGGCGCGATAGTCGGCGACAATGTGGCCAACGGAATTATTACCAAACAAGACTCCATAGACGTGCGAATCAATCTGAGGGCTCCGCTTGTTTTTAAACTGCCCAACGACTCCACCAAAAACCGCATACGTCCGACGCCGCATGTGTTTGATGTCGGCGAAGGTACCCGAAAAAGAATTTATTCCAATTTGGAATCCGTTCGTATCACCGGCACAATTAAAAATCATTTCCCCGTTCCGGTGTCGGTTCAATTTATTATTGATAGCACCGCCGATGCAGCACGTTTTTATGATTCGACCAATGCTTATAAGTTGGTATATCCTTCTTCGCCTTTGATTATCGGTGCCGGTCAGGTTAATCCGTCAACCGGATTGGTTACTGCACCGACAACCACGACGCTTGATTACGCCCTCAATAAAACAGAATTTCAACGATTATTCGCGCCGGAGATAACAAAACGTTTCCGGGGTATCAAAGCCAAACTCATGCAAACGCCCGGGACAGATTTTGTAAAAGTCAGTTCGGCCGATTATGTGGATTTGGATACGGAGATCGAAATTGAAGTTCAAATCGATGAAAATTTACAATGAGAAAAATATTAATTTTAGTATATAGCTTTGTTTTCACTGCGTATGTTTATACGCAGGAAGAGGCGGATGCACGTGCGATAGGGATGGCGTTCGCTCAGACAGCCGTTTCCGAAAATACGGATGCTTACCGATGGAATCCGGCAAACCTTGGTTTGAATTACAAACTCAAACCGAAATTAACGATAGCGTACACCGGGTTTGGCTTTAACCATCGAAATAATATTTTTTCACGCACTGATTATAATAAATACAACGGGCGCGTTCTTTCGGAAGCCGACAAAGCGGATATTCGTGATCTTTTGAAAGGTAAGAAAGCGTTTGATTTTAACGGTTCCGGCGTCGCACGAGCACTCAGTGTGCAGTATAAAAATTATGCCGTCAATTTTGAAGCGGGTGGCAACGGAAATATGCAATTGCCGCGTGAAATTTTAGATGTAGTTTTTGCTAAAGATGCCTATGAAGTCGGTTCCGAAAACCTTAGCGCGCGTGGCAAGGGCGGCGGCATGGCCGCGTTGCGTACTTCGCTTTCGGCGGGTTTTCCGCTAACCGGTTTATTTGATAAACACATTCGCGAAATAGCCGTCGGCGCCACGCTTACGTATATGCGCGGAGTAAAACAAGTCACAATAAAAGATTTTCGTGCCTTTATAGCAGAGTCGGATAGTTTTATTACCGGAGCAAGATTTCACACGCGCCAGTCTTCCGGCGGTAATGGTTTTTCCGTTAGTTTTGGAGTCAGCGCTCAGATCAACAAAGAATGGTTTGCAGGCATTAGCGTGATAGACGTATATAGCAACATGCAGTGGGAAACACTGAATGAAAAACGTGTGGCCCAGTTTGATGTGCGCAGCGAGGATATTTTTAATGCCAAGAAAAAATCCGTAGATACGACGATTTACGGAGGACAATATTCTACCCGTTTGCCGGGAATACTTCGTGCCGGAGTCGGCTACCAACTGGATAAAGAATGGCTTTTAGCCGGCGATATTGAGGTGATACTACATAATGCGCCTGGAAATGTGACGTCTCGTATTGCAGTCGGAGCTGAAAACCACCGCTGGCGCAAGGTTATTCTTCGCAGTGGCCTCAGTGTCGGTGGTGTCAACCAAGGTTTAGATATGGCACTCGGTGCCGGTTTTTTGATGGGAAAAACAATTCTTGATGTGGGCACGAATAATCTCGAAGGTATGATTTCTCAACGCAGCTTCTCTTTTGCATTGCAAATAAAGACCGTATTTTAAAATCGCAAAATTCTTACGGAGTCATTCTTTTGGCCTAAAAGCTTTCACGGCATTGGCATGACATTCCAACTTTGGTCCCCCGATTAATTCAACACAATAAGGTACAGCGGGAAATACGGCATCTAAACATTCACGAATGGATTTGGGTTTTCCGGGAAGGTTGACGATCAACGTCTTACCGCGAATGCCGGCCGTTTGGCGTGAAAGAATGGCCGTTGGGACATACTGCAGCGATACAGCACGCATCAATTCGCCAAATCCCGGCATCATCTTATCGCACACAGCCTCCGTAGCTTCCGGCGTGACATCGCGCGGGGCAGGCCCTGTTCCGCCGGTCGTTACGATCAAGCAACATGCCTCACGATCCGCCATATCAGCCAATTCTTTTTCGATACTTGCTCTGTCGTCCGGTATAACTTTATAAACCGGCATCCAATCGGATCGCAGATACAGGCGCAATGCTTCCATAATCGCTTTACCGGAAAGATCTTCATACACACCGGCGCTGGCACGATCGGAAGCAGTGAGAATACCTATTTTGATCATATTATCTCCCAAAAAAATCCCGTCAGGAAGGTAATCATGACGGGATTGGAAGGGTAGAAAAAAATGAAACGTTATAATTTCATACGTTTCACGAATTTCTGTAACAATGTATCGAGATTGGGCGTGCCGATTTCTTGCAGGTCGTATCGCACACGCACGGAAGGCTTTTTTATGGTAATAATGCGATGTAGATCAATCGGCGTGCCGATGATCACTGTATCGCACGGGGTACGGTTGATCGTCGCTTCAAGGTCTTTGACTTGTTTGCTACCGTAGCCCATCGCGGGCAACAGGACGCCGATGTCGGGATATTTTTTGTAGGTTTCGGTGATACTCCCGGATGTGTAAGGACGCGGATCCACGATCATTCGTGCGCCGTATTTTTGTGCGGCCACCGTCCCGGCGCCAAATTTCATCTCACCATGCGTGAGCGTAGGGCCGTCTTCAACGACCAGCACGCGCTTTCCGATGATCTTCTCAGGATGTTCGACAAATATCGGCGAAGCGGCATCCACGATCACGGCTTTGGCATTGACTTGATGAATATGGTCACGCAGCAGATTGGTGGATTTCATATCAGCCGAATCTTCTTTATTGATGATTACAACATCGGCCATACGGAGATTGGCTTCGCTGGGATAATACAACAATTCATGCCCTGCGCGCAGCGGATCGGCTACCACGATATGCAGATCGGGTTTATAAAACGGCATGTCGTTATTACCGCCATCCCACAAAATCACATCCGCTTCTTTTTCGGCCTGACGTAAAATCGCTTCATAATCCACGCCGGCGTAAATGATTGTACCCGTTACGATGTGCGGTTCATATTCCTCAATTTCTTCGATCGTACACTTATGTTTTTTGAGATCCGCAAGCTGCGCAAAGCGTTGTACACGTTGTTTGGCCAAATCACCATAAGGCATAGGGTGGCGAATGGCCGCTACCTTAAGTCCGAGCGATTTGAGAATCGAAGAAACACGCCGCGTGGTTTGACTTTTTCCAGAACCTGTACGAACAGCGCAAATGGAAATCACCGGACGCTTACTGCGAATCATCGTGGGATCAGCGCCGAGGATTTTGAAATGCGCGCCCGCCGCATTGGCAATCGAGCTGCACGACATCAGATAATTGTAAGAGACATCACTGTAGGAAAAAACGACTTCGTCAATCCGGTATTTGCGTATCAATGCATCCAAATCTTTTTGCGGAAAAATCGGAATACCTTTCGGATAGAGTTTTCCCGCCAATGCCGACGGATATTTGCGTCCGTCAATATTGGGTATTTGATTCGCCGTAAAAGCAATGACTTCGTATGCTTTGTTATCGCGATAGATTACATTAAAATTATGAAAATCACGGCCGGCTGCGCCCATGATTAAAGTTCGAATACGTGCCATAAAAGAACCTCCGAGTTTACAACGTTATAACGTACAATAGGAAAATGCACACGGGTATGATCTCAGTCATGCAGAGATATGAGTAAACAATCCCTAAATGCTTGATTCATTATATTTGGCAGTCTATCTTAAATAAATATGCTTAGGATATCGAATGAAGAAATTTATCAAAGAAAATTGGGGGCGCTTTGTTTTTGAATTAATTACGATCATTGCGGGTGTTCTCATTGCATTAGCCGTAAATGAGGTAAGGCAAAATTATGCCCAACAAGAATTGGCCGAAACAGCGTTGAAAAGTATCGTCGCAGAAATCGAATCGAATAAAAAGTTTATCGAACAGCGATTGCCCTATCATCGTCGCATGGTGCATATATTGGATTCATTAGCATTAAAAAATGCCGATCGCCCGTTTCGCGATGTAGAGCGTTTGTCGGAGTGGCGCGGTATACAACCACCGATACTCAGCGATGCCGCATGGCAAACAGCGATTCAGTCCGGCGCTTTGGCTAAATCCGATTTTGAGAAGGTGACGCAAATTGCAAAATTATACTCGTTTCAGAATGCGTATATCCGCTGGGGCGATAATTATATAGCCGCAGTTATCGGGGGTGATCTCGCGTCCGTGGAACAGTATAAAAATCTTTTTTATGAAATGGGGACTACCGGCGGGGAACTTGTACTTTTTTATGCGTCAATTTTAAATGCTATACAAACAAATAAATGATCGTTATTTCAATGTAAAAAAACGCAGGCAATTTTGGTCGGTGTCTTTTACATACATTTCACGCGTACCCCATGTCTGATCCGTCGGTTGTAAATCGAGGGACACGTTTTTTTGTAAAAACTCATCGTACAAACGATCTACGTTTTCGACTAAGATATTCACCACACCGCCGAACTTCCCGTCTCCCGAAAAAGACGACAGATGCAAGACTACGTTATCACGCCAAACGACCATGTAACAGGGGTTTTCCATATCCTCTCGTGCACGGGTAGAAGTGTACATTTCAAAGCCAAGCACGCCGCAATAAAACGCTTCCGCCTGTCGTACGTCGCTTACATGCAGCAGAGGTATAGCCTGTTTCAGCATATTTATTTTTCTTTCAATGCATGCTTCAAACCGTCAACGGCTATCTTTGTATTACCTACAAATATCTGATCGTTTATAACGGCAACCGGGCGTTTGAGAAACGTGTATTCTTTGAGAATCAGATCGCGCATTTCTTTTTCCGTCAGTTCTTTTTCATGCAAATTCCATGCTCTGAATTTCATGGAACGTTTGCTGAATAATGCTTCGTAGGAACCGGCCAGTTTTTTCATAGCATCCAATTGATCCGGCGTGATGGTTTCTTCTTTTATATTTTGTAGTACTACATCTTTACCGGGTTTGACCGTTTTGAGAATTTTTTGGCAAGTGCTGCACGATGCCAAATAAAAAATACGTTTCATGGTGTGGTTGTTATTTTAGTTTTTGGTAATGCGTGCGTAGTAATAGTCTATTTGTCTCCAAGCGCCGCGGGAAGGGCCTTCGATATAGGCATGCAGCGAATCGGCCGATGTATGATGATAAGTGATGCGTTGCGGAAAGTCATTGGTGAAATTTTCAAAAACAGCTTTGTTGTCAGTTAACTGTACGAGCATAAAAGCCGTTAATGCCTGACCTTTGGGTTTGACATGATAACATAAAGTATCGTTGACGATTTCGAGGCGTACATCTTCGTACGTTATCGTATCGTTGTTTTTCAGCGTAACATTGTGTGCCGTAAAAAGCTGGGGTGCGGCGTGTGACCAGTTTTCGATAAATGTCATCGATCCTTTGGTGTATTGCCACGCGCCGAGCAGCCAATGCAATGCTTCGTATTCTGAACGGTGGTCACGTATGGGAACGAAAAGTAGTAAAACCAACATGATTAACTTGTACATATTTTCTCCTTAGGGGGTGTTTGTCGGGTCCCAAGCCACGCGCAAATTGCAGTTGAATGCATCCAGTCGTGCCATGTCTTGATCGGTAATATTAAAATCAAATACGGATGCATTTTCAGTAATGCGCGCCGGTTGTGCTGATTTAGGCAATACAACGATACCGTGTTGTAGCGCCCACCGAATCAATATTTGCGCGGGTGAGCGTTGATATACCGCGGCGATTTTAGACAGTTCCGGATCATTGATTTTTTGACCTTTGGTCAATGGACTATACGCTTCGAGTACGATACCGTTCGTTTTACAAAAGTTAAGCAGTTCATTTTGATAAAGCCAGGGATGAAATTCTACCTGATTGACCATCGGTTTGATGCGGGCGGATTGCAGCAGTTCATCTAAATGACGCTGCGTATAGTTGCTTACGCCGATGGCGCGGCACAGACCTTCTTCGTATAATTTTTCCAAAGCCTTCCAGCTTTCACCGCGTTTGCCGCTCACCGGATAGTGAATGAGATATAAATCAACATAGGTCAGATCGAGCAAAGATAGGCTTTCATGGAACGCACGAAGAGAACGATCGTACCCGTGATCATCATTCCACAGTTTTGTCGTGATAAAAACATTCTTTCGATCAAGCCCTGATTGTTTCAAAGCAACGCCGACGTCTTTTTCGTTTTTGTAAAAATGAGCCGTATCAATATGCCGGTAACCGCTACGCAAAGCAAAATCTACGGCCTTTCGTGTTTCATCACCCGGGCCGGTTCGCCAAACCCCTAAGCCGAAACAGGGTATGTTTACATCGTTGTACAGTCGTTGGGTAGAATGGATATTCAGTGACATATTGTTCAAAGGTTTACAAAATGAGTGTGTAATGTATCAATCTAATGCCGGCCATGGTGCATTCCAATACCAAAATTTACTTTGCCTTTGGCGGTGAAAGATAATAATTTCCGGCGTCTTTTGGGAACATCACAATATGAGGTTTTTTATGAGGTTACGTTACTGTTTGATCGCTTTTACGATGATTTCGGCCGCAGCTTGGGCGCAACACAAAACTATGCCCGAGACACTTTTTGAAGGCCGCTATGTCATGGTGTTGCTCAATAATAGGGATTCCGCGCAATTCATCAAAGCGCAGGAAATGGTAAATGATAATGACGGTCATATCATACACGCGTTTTTGCCAACCATTATCCAAGGCTATCTGACACGACGCGGTGAAGAAGTGCTTTGCCAAAGCGGATTGGTACGCGAAATCGTGGACTCGGTATTCACCGGCGATATGACGCGTATGTCGGAACGCGATCGGATGATCGTGCGCGTTTGGAATCAACAATTCAAACCGCTATTGGCGACACGAGGGCAGGAAGAGGACGGTGACAATGATCGCACGCCACGCGAGGTGCCCGGAAAATATCAGACCAGTGAATACATGATGGGATCCGTGGCCGTCGGTGTTGTTTTTGTAGAAAGCGACGGATCGCTGGAAAAAAGTACGGAAAACTGGGATGATTATTCCAAAGAAGATATGATATTTCAAATCCGTAAAGGGCTAGACTGGTGGGCTCAACAAGGCGGCTACCGTGCGAGTCTGACATGGAATTATGAATTTAAAGACGTGACGACGAAATACGAACCGATTACTCACGCATATAACGATGACGAAAATTGGGTGAATGACGCGGCGGCCAAATTGGGTTACGGTGCCGGTGACGGGCGTATGCTCTGTTATGAATATGCCAATGATTTGCGCCATCGTTACAAGACGGATTGGGCGTTTATCGTATTTGCCGTAGCGGCCGATAATGATGATGACGGTAATTGGAAAAACAGCGAAGCCGTCGCCTGGGCTAATCTGGGCGGGCCTTTGTTGGTGATCAACAACCGTTGCGACGGATGGGGACCGGAACGCGCATGGGAAGTGATGGCACATGAAACCGGGCATATTTTTAATGCGTTGGACGAATACCCCGGCGGATCACGCGGCAATTCGCGTACCGGTTTGCTCAATGTTATTAACGGTAACGCTGCCGACGGCGGCATCATCAATGAAGAATGTATAATGAAAGCGCATGGGGATCGCGCGTGCGATTTTACGCGTGGCCAGATCGGATGGATTGATGAAAACAGAGACGGTGTTTTTGTCAGCGATTATCTCAATATCTCGTCACGGTTTAATAAAAAAATGATGCTCGCGGAAGCCAAAAAAATCACGCCTTCCGATCTGAAAATTGATTTCGAAGATCCGCGCGTTCGTATGGAGATGGAGCGCAACAAAAAATTTTATAGCGATGATTTTAAAACCAATACGCGTGGGTGGAACGAAGACGGTGCGTCGTATATCCGAAACGGGGAGTACTCCATCACTAATACCACCAATTGGTTACAAGACGAATACAGTGACGTCGAAGTACGTGTCCGCGTGCGGTGGGAGAGCGGTTCCGTCTCGGATGCATTTGGCATGGATATGTACAGTCGCACGACCAATCAATTTTATACCTGCGTGATCAATCAACGCGGGGAAGTCATGGCTATGCAGATCAAAGCCGGCGAAGGATATTATCCCGAATGGAAAAAAGTAGCCTCGCTTCAGAAAACCGGTATCAACGAACTCGCTATGCGATGCGAAAAAAACACGATAACGATGTACGTCAATGGCGCGCAGGTTGCCAGCTACACGGATGACGGTGTGGATCAGCGCGGCGTCGGTTTGCGGGCAGACGAAGGCGTTCGTGCGGCATTTGACGATCTGGAAATCAAAAAAATAAAATAGTCTCATACGATACGAGGAGATAGAGTATGTCTGATATTCAACGCGATGTGCAGGAAATGGATGTAGTATTTGTCGGCGCCGGTCCTTCTAATTTGGCCTCGGCGTATCATCTCTCCCGTCTCATCAAAGAACATAACGAAGCCGTTGCTGCCGGAAAAAAACAGGGACAGAAACTGGAAATCATGGCGGCTATTGTCGAAAAAGGAAAAAACGTCGGCGATCATATGTTATCCGGTGCGATCCTTGATCCGTCGGCGATACGTGAACTGATGCCGGATTTTAAGGAAAAAGGATTTCCGATCGAATCCGAAGTCAGCGGTGAATCGGTTTATTTATTATCAGAATCCGGAAAAATTAAATTTCCGATCATTCCTCCGACGCTACAAAATCACGGAACATACATTGTTTCGCTTAATAAAATTGCCGATTGGCTCAAAACGCAGATCGAAAGCGAGTTTGGCGATAGCGTATTTATTCTTACCGAACAAACCGGTCGTGAAATGTTGTACGACGGTGACAAAGTGATCGGTGTACGGCTGGGCGATAAAAACGTGGATCATCACGGCAAACCGAAATCCAATTTTGAACCCGGCGCAGATATTCATGCCAAAGTAACAGTGCTCGGTGAAGGGCCGCGCGGAAGTTTGACTAAACAACTCGTACCGCGCCTCAAACTCAATGAAGATCGCAATCCGCAAGTGTATGGTACCGGAGTGAAAGAAATTTGGGAATTGCCGGCCGGTCGTCTCAAGAAAGGCATGGTTATTCATACAGCGGGGTGGCCGCTTCCAAGTAATCATTACGGTGGAAGTTGGCTCTATATGATGAGCGACACGACATGTTCGATAGGATTCGTTTCGGCATTGGATTACAGCAATCCATCGTTTGATCCGCACGGCGCGTTTACCAAATTTAAAACCCATCCTTACATTGCCGGATTGCTCGAAGGCGGTAAAATGGTTTCCTACGGAGCTAAAACGGTTTCTGAAGGTGGCTATTGGTCCATGCCCAAACTGTATGCCGACGGCGTAGTATTGGTCGGCGAATCCGGCGGGTTTCTGAATATTTCCAGACTTAAGGGCATTCACCTCTCGATGAAATCGGGCATGCTGGCGGCGGAGGCAATCTTTGAAGCGTTGCTCAAAAATGATTTTTCATCCCAATCGCTCAAGCGTTATGATGATCTTTTCCGCGCAAGCTGGGCTTACAAAGAAATGTGGGATGCTCGCAACTGGCGACAAAATTTCACCGGCAGTTTTTACAGCGGCATGATGAAAGCCGGATTGCAGATATATCTGACAGGCGGGGGAACAAAATCCCGCGTCCCGCTGCATGAGGATTACAAGCACATGAAAAAAATATCGGAAGCCGGTGCAGCTATCGAAAAAGTCAAAGCCGATGAAAAACTGACGTTTGAAAAACTTACAGACGTTTATTACTCCGGCACTAAGCATGAAGAACATCAGCCATGCCATTTGGTGATCACACCGGACGATCTGGCGAATATTTGTAATACCCGATGCAAAGAAGAATATGGCAATCCATGCCAGCACTTCTGTCCTGCGCAGGTATACAATATGATCACACCCGAAGCGGGTAAACCGACACAATTGCGTATTGATTTTTCTAATTGCGTACATTGCAAGACTTGCGATATCGCCGATCCTTATCAGGTTATCAATTGGGTTACGCCCGAGGGCGGGGGCGGGCCTGTTTATAAGAATATGTAAACAAAAAATGGGGGTTTTATGAAAAAGGGAAAAAGAGTAAAGAGAAGAGATATTAGTAGTATGAAGTTAGGTTGGTTTATCCTGTTAATTACGGTTTGTATGTCGAACGTCAATTCGCAGGAAGCACAGGCGTATTTTGATGATGGTGGTAAGATGGCGGTTATTGACGCGTCGACCAATACCAGGCTCAATTTATTCCCGTCGTATGAAGGCTTTATCGAGGCACGTCTATTTGAAACGGAAGACGGCGAATACATGCTTGAAATTTTGTATCAAGCCAACCATAAAATACTGCGTCAGCGTATTCCTCAAAATGGGGATCAGGTGCGTGCGCTCCGCGAACGTATTGCCTCAGGTAAAACTCAACAACAAGCGTCGGTTATCAATCAGGAAGGGCGCGTGCGTTTGTTATCGGTCGCTGCCGGAGCTTCATTGGGTTATTATGCCATAGCTGTACCGATCATCGCGAAAGTTGAAGGACGCGCCGCCGTAGGATTGTATTTACTAACCGGGGGCCTTGGTTTTTATGTTCCGTACCAGATTACTAAAAACATGTCTATCACTCATGGTGCGGCAGATGGTTATACCTATGGTTTGTTTCATGGTGCAGGTTACGGGGCAGCAATAAATTTTTTAGCTTCCGGAGGCGATATTACAGGTCGTCAATTTTTATTTTCGACCAGTGTCGGCAGTATAGCCGGAAGCATATTGGGGTATCAATATGCTAAACGTAATAATCTTTCTTCCGGCGATGTCGCCGTGTACAATATCGGCGGATTATATGGAACAGGGATGGGGCTCGGTGCCGCGGCGCTCACAGAAACAAAAAAATCTCGTATTTACGCGGCCTCCGGTTTAGTAGGAAATATGGCAGGACTGGTTATTGGCCATTCGTTTTTGAATGCGCAACACTATACGTCCGGCGATATGGATATGGTTATGAATTCAGGTGCTTTAGGTGCCTATCTTTTACCGTCCGTTCTTCTGCCGACTAAATTAAAAGATAATCGCATCTACATCGCTGCAACGATGACCGGTGGAACACTTGGTTTGATGATGGGCAATAATCTGATCCGTGGCAAGGATTTTACGGCTTCTCAGTCGCGCGTAATTGCACTGGGCGGCGCAGCGGGTTTACTGACAGGTGCCGGCATAGCCTATCTTGTTGCTCCGGAGGACAAACCGCGTTGGTACGTCGCATCCAGTGCCGTCGGTGGTTTGATCGGGTTCTCATGGATGTATGCCTCAAATAAAGATAAAGTAGAACACGAATCCGGAAATAAAACATCGTTAAAAATTCGATTTATGCCTGAAAATTATCTGATGGCAAAGTTGGCGCGGCACGAAAGAAATTCACCGGGTTTACCAATAATAACAGCGAAATTAATTTTTTAAATTAACTATCTACTTCAGGAATGTATGTTTAGCTTTTTCCAACGCCACTCTCATATTGCCGTTTTATTTCTTCGCATCGGGACAGGCTTCGTTTTTATCTATCACGGATACAATAAAATATTTGCACCGGGCGGGATCGAACGATTCACAGGATATCTTTCCGGTTTAGGGTTTCCATTACCGTCCATGTTAGCCTATATGTCGGGTGGAGTTGAGTTTTTCGGAGGATGTATGCTCGCGCTGGGATTGCTTACACGCCAGGCGAGCCTGTTGTTGATCGTCAATATGCTGGTAGCCGTTTTTATCGCACATCGCCATGATACCTATTCGCAAAAAGAACATGCGATACAAATGCTGGTTCTTTCGATCGGTACGCTCTACAGCGGCAGCGGCGCATTCTCGTTAGAGAATCTGGTTAAAAAACACGGAGACTAAACATGACGTACAGTGAAATGAAAAAGATGTGCGAAGATATTGATTATTACGCCGGTCACAAATTAAAACCTGATGACGCGTACGAATTCAAAAAATTGTATAACCGAATCAAAGATGACGAAGATCTGGATAGTTTGTCGCAGGAAAAATTGAGAAAAATTCATGATATATATCTTAAAAAATAAGGAAGAGTGCTATGCTGGTTGTAACCACCAATAACATCGAAGGCAAATCCATCAAGACATATTACGGCGTCGTCGGAGGGGAAGCTATCCTCGGCGCTAATATTTTCCGTGATTTTTTTGCGGGTATACGCGACATCGTCGGCGGCCGTTCGGCATCGTATGAAGAGGAATTGCGCAAAGCCAAAGGTATTGCAATACAAGAAATGGAAGCGCAAGCCGCGGCGTTGGGAGCCAATGCCGTGATCGGAGTAGATCTGGATTATGAGACTATCGGTCAAAGTATGCTGATGGTCACAGCGGCGGGTACGGCCGTTTACATCGAATAATTTATGTTCACAGGACTTATTGAAGAAACGGGTATAGTGGCCTCCGTCATTCCGGTGGGTCAAGGGCGACGTTTTACGATTCGCGCATCTAAAGTCATGGATGGATTATCTATAGATGACAGTGTCGCTGTCAATGGATGTTGTCTCACGGTGATCGCGCGAACGAGCGATTCGTTTGATGTGGAGGCGGTAGAGCAGACGTTATCCAAAACCACACTTGGCGAATTTCAAATCGGCATGGTGGTTAATCTGGAACGTGCGATGCAACTCAACGATCGTTTGGGCGGCCATTTGGTACTGGGACACGTGGACGGTGTAGGTTCTATCGTGACCATCGAAGAGCGTTCTTTGAGTCACTGGGTAACGATAGCCATACCGCCCGAATTGGAAAAGTATGTTATTGCGGTAGGTTCGATCACACTGGATGGCATCAGCCTTACGGTGGCGGATTTGAAGGAGAATCGCGTATCTGTGGCGATCATACCGCATACTTGGAAAGTAACCAATTTCGCCAAACGATCTCCCGGTGACCGAATCAATGTGGAAGTGGATCTGATCGGAAAATACGTGGAGAAATTAATGACACGAAAACCGGAAGAACAGAAAATCACAGCCGAATGGCTCCTGGATCAGGGAAAATAGATATGCACTTTAACACCATCGAAGAAGCCGTAGAAGATTACAAAAAAGGTAAGATCGTCATCGTAGTAGATGATGAAGACCGCGAAAATGAAGGCGATTTTATCATGGCCGCTGAAAAAGTCACTCCGGATGCGGTTAACTTTATGGCTAAACACGGCCGTGGTTTGATATGTTTGTCCATCACACGTCAACGTGCCTCAGAACTCGAACTCAATATCATGGTAGATCGCAACACCTCATTGCACACGACTCCGTTTACCGTGAGCATTGATGCCAAAGAAGGCACGACAACCGGGATATCGGCTGCAGATCGCGCAAAAACTATTTCCGTAGTGATAGATCCGGTGACGCGACCGGAAGACCTTGCACGTCCCGGCCATGTTTTTCCTTTGGTGGCACGTGACGGCGGCGTATTGGAACGCTCCGGTCATACCGAGGCGACCGTAGATCTTGCACGCCTGGCGGGTCTTTATCCGGCAGGAATATTATGCGAAATCATGGATGATGACGGTTCGATGGCGCGTGTACCGAGGCTGATGGAGATGGCTAAAACTTTTGATCTCAAAATAATTACCATCAAAGATCTGATCGAATACCGTCGCCGGATGGAACGCTTCATTCGCCCCGTAGTCAAAGATGTCGAATTACCGAGCCGTTATGGGAATTTCTCCGTTACGGTGTATGAAAACATACTCAACGGCGATCAGCACATTGCAATAACCAAAGGTTTGATCAAAGGTGAGGATGCGATTCTCGTTCGTGTACAGGTTGAGAATACGATGGGTGACGTGTTTGGTTCATTGACCGGAAATAATTCATCGCATGTATCCGACAGCTTACGTATGATCGAATCAGCCGGAAGGGGCGTCGTGCTGTATCTGCGTGAAAATGACCAGCGTTCGCTTGGTCTGTTTCCATCCGAAGATGTATCTTCGTTGGACAGCCACCATTCGCGTGACACAGATAAAGATTGGCGTACCTTGGGTGTCGGATCTCAAATATTGGTTGATCTGGGAGTACGTCGCCTTAAACTTTTGACCAACAACCGAAAAAAATATGTAGGACTTGAAGGTTATGGGTTGGAAATCGTAGAGCAGATTCCGATCGTGTCGCAAGCCAAAGTTTAAATGAAACTTTCTCTATCGTAATCCGTTCTTGATAATAATAAATTGAGTTGAATAATGTGGACTGCATCACGGCTTGCTATCGGCATTATTAAGAATTGTGTTGCTTTGGATAATCCTGTATTAAGGTCTATGTGTTGTACTCGATCTAGTGAAAATATGGGCATATAGGAATTTAGTATGAATCTAAAATTCTTTTCTAAATCAAAAAAAATGCGCCATTTTAATCTCTTACTATTGCTCTTATTGAGCGCTATGGGACAGTTATTCTGTGTTCAGGAAAATGTCGAGAATAATTTTTTTATTTTACATAAAATACTTAATGCCCATACATCGGATGTATGGGCACTTCGTTTTAATCCGGATGGGACATGGTTGGCCAGCGCTAGTGTTGATAGCACGGTAAGAATATCTTCAGTAACCGACGGTACGAATTTAGTACTATTAAAACATCCTCAAGGTGTAACTTCGCTTGATGTTAGCGCGGATGGGAAGTATATAGCAACAGCCAGCTATGATCAAAAAATCAGGTTATGGGATATTTCGACAGCAGCTTTGCATAGAGTATTCTCTGGTCATTTAGGCACGGTATGGGCTGTGGCTTTTAGTCCGGATGGAAAATATATGGTCAGTTGCGGAGAAGATCGTACAATCCAACTTTGGAACATGACAGATAGTACTCCTGTTAAAACTTTTAGTGGACATCAACGCAATATTTGGTCAGTCAAATTTACTCCGGACGGGACTAAGCTTATTAGCGGTAGTTTTGACAATACTATCAAGATATGGTATGTTGCGACAGGTGCGGAAATACTGACTTTAGAAGGGCATAAAGAAGCAATCGTTGATTTGGCGATCAGCTCTGATGGGAGATTGCTTGCCAGCGGCAGTGATGATGCAACGATCAAACTTTGGAGTTTGCTAGACGGAAGCCTCATTCGAACTTTATACGGTGGCGGCGAGCATGTTCAAGCGTTATGCTTCAGTTCTGACAACAAACTGCTCCTGAGCGGCGGTCGCGATAAAACATGGTTCGGTGAATTTATGCAGAATATTTTTGGTGATTCAGAATATCACAAAGGCACAAGTATGCGATTGTGGGACGTTTCTACAGGTATGGTCTTACAGGATTTTTCAGATCATGCTAATGATGTGAACGATGTCACATTCTCACACGACGGCCAATGGGTAGCCAGCGCCAGCAGCGACAAAACAGTGCGTTTGTATAAACGTAAATCGTGGGATAAATAAATAATTTTGATAAGAAGCCGATTGTGATTAACTAAATCGCTATACTATAGAAAGCTCGACTGGGCGAGTGCAATGACCATAGGAAGCGTTGAGATGCTTTACCGTTTCTTCTCAATGGCCATCATTTTATCAATACGTCCCTGGTGCCTTCCGCCGGTAAAATCCGTTTTGAGGAAAACTTTAACAATATGTTCAGCGACGGTTTCGCCGATCATTTTAGAACCGAGCGTTAAGACGTTGGCGTTATTATGTTCACGGCTGTTGACGGCTGTCGTGATATCGTAACACATCGCTGCCCGTACGCCGGATACTTTATTGGCTACCATACATGAACCGATACCGGCACCGTCAATCATAATACCGCGAAAACACTCACCGGTTGCGACTTGTTTTGCCACGGCTTCTGCAAAATCCGGATAATCTACCGATTCCGTCGAATGAGTTCCGACATCGACGATGGTGAACTGCATTTCAGTAAGTACTTTTTTAAGAAATTCTTTTAACGGAAATCCACCGTGATCCGCGCCCAAGGCTACTTTGCGCTCTGCGCCTTGTTTGAGCGGTACATGGGGAGCTGTAGATGGGACAACAGTTTGCGGCTTAACGATTTGAAATGTCGCACCTAACTGTTTGGCTTTATCACGTGCTAAGGCCGTAATCAAAGCGTCAGGGGAGATCATAATCGTTTTCTGACCGCTTTTGACGGCTTCGATGACTGTACGTTCAGTTATTAATTTTCGTTTCATCGTAATGATTATTCTACTAAAAGTGAAAGATCAAGTGCCGGCGCCGAGTGTGTCAGAGCACCTATGGAAATAAAATCCACGCCGGTTTCGGCGATGGCTTGTACCGTATCAAGGGAAACATTACCGGACGCTTCGGTTTCACATCTTTTATTGATTATTGCAGCCGCTTCACGCATGGTTTCGATTGTCATATTGTCGAGCATGATGCGCTGAACCTGATAACGCAATGCTTCGCGCACTTCATCCAAATTTTTGGTTTCAACCTCAATGGACAAATGTAAGTTATTTTGGCGGTTGTATTCAATGGCTTTTTCTATGGCTGCACCGATGCCCCCGGCGGCAGTGATATGATTATCTTTGATCAAAAACATATCGTACAAACCGATGCGATGATTGGAACCCCCGCCGCATCGTACGGCGTATTTTTCGAGTTCCCGCCAAAGCGGTGTAGTTTTACGCGTATCTAAAATTTGCGCCGATGTGTGTTTTATTTTTTCCGTAAAATGCCGTGTCAATGTGGCGATACCGCTCATTCGCTGGATAAAATTAAGCGCCGTGCGCTCCGCAATAAGAATAGACCGCATGCTGCCGGTAAAATGCAGGCAGATTTGACCTTTTTCAAGCGTATCACCGTCTTTGGCAGACCATTCCAGTTTGATTTGAGGATTGATTTGGCGAAAGACTTCATTGAAAACAAGTTGCCCGGCTAATACGCCTTCCGACTTGGCACGTACATAACCGCGTCCGATTTGTTCGGCCGGCACGGTAGAGAGTGTCGTTACATCACCAAAACCGAGATCTTCTTCGATAGCGTGTTTGATTTGCGTACGTAAAACAGGGTGTATCGTAAGATGTTGATTCATTGTTTTTCCAGTAAAGTAAGATAGTGATCGCCGCGCCGGATCATACGGGAACGCTGTTGGTCGGTATCGTCATGATAGCCCAAGAGATGCAGGACGCAGTGCGCGCAAAGTCGTAAAACTTCATTGGTATAAGTGACGCCGTACTCCTTAGCTTGCATCACGGCCTGGTCTAAACTGATATAACATTCACCTTCCAGCGGGGCGTGACGGTTTGCACTAAGATCAAAAGTAATCGTATCGGTGGGGTAATCGTGCTTCAAAAATTTTTTATTGTAACGCCGCATCGTAACGTTATCTAAAAAAACAAAGTGAAAATGTTCCAAATTTCTTTGCGATTCTTTTCGCAGGATCATTTTCGTCAAAGCGATAATACGTTGTTTTGGGACGCGCCGATGCTTGTGGGTATTGGTTATCGTGATCATGACATCGCGCCTACGGTAATATTCTTTCCGTCAATCGGCAACGGATCGGCTTTAGGATACTCGACGCGCACGTGGTAGATGCCCAATATGATCGGGATAAAAGCTTCAGTAATGCGTTTGAGATCACCGATGGTCAGTTCGCATTCGTCAAGTTCACCGGATTTGAGACGGCGTTCGATGATTTCGTTGACCACATTACGAATCTTTTCCGCATTGGGTTCTTTGATCGCATGGGTAGCGGCTTCGACGCCGTCGGCTAACATGATAATGCCGGATTCTTTGGTTTTGGGGCGCGGGCCCGGATAACGAAATGACGCTTCGGATATCACGGCATCCGGTTTTTTGTTTTCCATCGCGCGATGATAAAAAAAAGTCATGAGCAGATTACCGTGATGTTCCGGGATATAACTTCGGATGATTTTTGGCAAACGGTATTTTTCGGCTAACTCCAGGCCGGAATGAATATGCGAGAGCAGTATTTTTGCGCTCATGTGCGGATCCAGCCGATCGTGTTTATTCACACCGCCGATCTGGTTTTCTATGAAATATTCGGGCAT
Organism: bacterium; assembly: GCA_013360215.1. Classification (NCBI taxonomy): domain Bacteria; species bacterium. The sequence continues at coordinate 30,973 of JABWCP010000023.1, forward strand.
CTCGATTTTACCGATGTCATGATACAGGGCGCCGACTCGTGCCAGCAGCGAATTTGCGCCGGTTGCTTCCGCGCCGGCATGGGACAGATTTGCAACGATTACGCTGTGATGATAAGTGCCCGGTGCTTTCAGCGCAAGTTGTTGTTGCAACGGGTGATTGGAATCAGAAAGTTCGAGTAAAGTAAATGTCGTGCTCACATCAAAAACCTGTTCAAAAAGTACAAGGCATCCGAATGCGACCAACATGGACGACATGCCGCTGACGATGGCATAAGGTAACTGATGCAAAAAGATTTCTGTAAATTCGGTATACTTCACAAAACTTGTCGTCGCAATGATAAAAATATACGCGCCCGATACCCAGAGAACAGAACTGAAAATGTGACTGCGCCGGCTGAAATTAACTACGGTAATGCACGCAACCGAACCGACAAATAACAATACAATGGTCGTCGTGTATTCATTGCCTTGCATCGCTCCGATCAAAAAACTGATCGAGATCGTCCCGATCAGTCCGATACGTACGTCAAAAAGCGTTGTCAGCAGGACGGAACTAAATACGATGGGAATCACAAAGGCCGGAAATTTGAGCACGTGAATGAACACGTAATAGAAAGTAATCTCCAGCAGAATCAAGGACACGAGCAGTGATAATTTTCGAATACTCGAAAAAATATCGGGTCTGTATATGTAAATATAACCCAGCAAAAAAAACATCAGTGAAAAAACTAAAAACGATCGCCCGATAAACGGCAATAGCCATTTAACACCCCCTTCCGCCTCGCGGCGCTGCGCCCACGTGGCTTCCAGTGATTGCAACTGCTGGTGCGTTTTGGAGGAGATGGTTTCGTTTTTATTAACGATAATGTCGCCGCTTAAAACGAAGCCGTAGGTTTGTGGGACATTAGCCGAAGCTTCACGTTTACGCGCTTCCGTCTCTTCGCGATTCGCCAAAATATTGGGAATGATGAAACGGGAGAGCACTTCATAACTCAGATTGATCAGCTTGGTATCCGAATAATAGGTTTTCAGCAAGTCTTGCGTGTGGTAGCGCGCTTCATCCACATCGTTGACGTTTTTGATAAATTCCGTGCTTTCCTTAAGACCTTCGCGTACGTTGATCGGGGAGATCGGGCTTTTGAAATTATTTTTATCTTCGTCAATAATGCCCAGCGCAAAAAGATCGGTGAGTATGCGCATCCAGTCGCGAGACAGTTCCAGAAATTGCGACCGGGTTAGCGAGCGGCCTATGGTAGCACGTTTGAGCAAACGAAGGGTGTCGGAACGCATTTGCCCGTAATTATTATCAATCGTTGCATTTTCTTTGTTGACCAAAAAAGCCCAACGTTCCTCCATAACACTAAAACCGAATTTTCGGATAATCGCGCTTTTGACGGAATCAAATGCGGGAGGGATATAGTTTTGTGTCTGGCCGTCGTTATCTTTGTATTCAAAAGGTTTCGGCGCATTACGCAAAAGGTCCAAGTAGTTTATGAATTCATCAAGGTTGGCTAATTGGGATTTAGCGAGTGCCGAATTGCGATCAAATACCGGTGCGACTAAACTTTGAGCATCACGGCGTTCCGTCGTCAGTTGATCCGGCGTTTTGTATACGGGAAACGTAAATGGTGCGCGAACTTCATCGGGTGAAATCGAGCCGATTTTGTATTCGGAGTAACGGGTAAAATCACTGTCCGGAAACATCAACACAGGGCCGATGATCAGAGCAAGGATAATACCGATTTTAGCTATAAGATGTTTTTTACCGAAAACCACGCGCATAAAGAGAGCGGGGGATTTGATCAGAATAGCGCGCGCAATGCGATTTCGGTTGAGTAAATCGGGCATGAGATTTAAGCTATCGTTTTTAATATTTCACGCGCAATGATGAGGCGTTGTATTTCAGAAGTACCTTCGCCGATTTCGCCGATTTTAGCATCACGGAAAAAACGTTCCGAATTATAGCGGTCGGTGCATCCGACGGCGCCGAGAATCTGAATGGCTTTGATGCAATTTTGCATGGCCAATTCCGTCGCATGCAGTTTGGACATAGCCGCTTCTTTGGTAAAAGGCTGGCCGGCATCTTTGAGGCGAGCGGCATGAAGCATCAAATGCCAGCTGCACTGGATACCCAGCGCCATGTCTGCCAACATAAATTGTATGCCCTGATTATCCGAAATCGGACGTTCAAACTGCATACGTGTTTTAGAATATTGCAACGCTTCTTCATACGCGCCGATCGCGATACCCAGTGAAAGCGCGGCGACGCCTACGCGACCGCCGTCAAGAACTTTGAGAAAACCTTTGAACCCTTCGCCGGGTTTGCCGAGCAGATTTTCTTTGGGCACGATCATATTTTCAAAGTGCAACATACGCGTGTCCGATGCGCGCCAACCCATTTTGTCTTCTTTTTTCCCGATGATAAAACCGGGAAACGTTTTTTCAACAATAAACGAACTGATCCCGCTTTTACCTTTGGTTTTATCCGTAACGGCGGTGATAACAAAAGTGTCCGCGTAACCTGCCGAAGTGATAAAAATTTTAGAGCCGTTGATCACATAATGATCGCCTTTATTTTCGGCAAACGTGCGCGTACCGCCCGCATCGCTGCCCGCGCCGGGTTCCGTTAATCCGAAAGAACCGAGCTTTTCACCGCGTGCCAGCGGCGCAAGATATTTCAGCTTTTGTTCGTGCGTACCCATAAGCCAAATCGGGCCGCAACCGATGCCGGTGTGCGCGCCGAGCGTGATACCGTGCGAAGCGCATACTTTTGAAAGTTCGATCACAGCCAGGCAGTAGCCGACCGTGGACATGCCCAGTCCGCCGTATTCTTTAGGAAATGGAATGCCCATCCATCCGTGTTCGCCCATTTTGCGAACATTGTCGGCGGGAAAGATGGATTTTTCATCATATTCTTTGGCTACCGGTTCGATATATTGTTTGGTAAACGCACGCACTTCATCGCGAAGACGGATTTCTTCCGGCGAAAATTCAAACGGGAAAAACGACATATTCCGAAGATCCTTTCAGAGAGAAAATTTGACGCCGTGAATATAGATACGGTGGTCGGTATAATCAAGAAGTTAGCGGGTTAGTGTTCATCTAAATACAAAAGCCGTTCCATGCGTTGAACGGCTTTTGTAGTTTATGAATGTTTCGTTACTTCCGCATGCGCGGTGTAGCGGTATGCCCCGTAGGGGCGAAAGTTCTTTTATTTGGCCATTACGCCGTTGAGTTTTTCAACGAGTTTGGCCTTGGGAACGGCCCCGACTACTTTATCGGCAAGTTGACCATTTTTGAAAAACAGTAACGTCGGAATACTCATAATGCCAAACTTGGAAGCTACGGCGGGATTGGCATCCACGTCAATTTTACAGATTTTAGCTTTGCCGTCGTATTCTTTGGCTAATTCTTCAACCATAGGCGCGATCATACGGCACGGGCCGCACCACGTTGCCCAAAAATCTACCAATACAGGTTTATCGGATTTGATAACTTCATTTTCAAAGCTCGCATCACTCAATACTACAGGATGACTCATAATTTAACTCCTCATTTCGCTATATTTTCAGTTCGTGCAAATCGTGTAACGTAGTAAGTTTCAGTTTATTCCACCCGTGGCGGGTGTATCGGTTCCGCTTGTTTCATTAACCGTGTTCGATGCCGGTTTATGCGTAAGCACAAAGATCGTCATAATGATCATACCGAGAACGACGGCGGAATCGGCAACATTGAATACCGGCCAGCGTTGCATACCCAGCATGTCCGGAATATCCACATCCATGAAGTCCACTACGCGTCCAAACATCACACGGTCAATCAGATTGCCCACCGCACCGCCAAGAATCAGCGAGAGGGAAAAGCGGTAAGGCCATTTTTCGTGACGCATAGAATGGATGTATGCGATCAGTGCGCCGGATGCGACGATCGAAACGATCGAAAAAAACCAACGACCCCAAAACGGATGATCTTCAAAAAAACGAATACCGAATGCCATACCGGGATTTTCAAGATAGGTCAGTTGTATTGTCGTATCCCAGAGAGGAATACTGTCGTGCAGTATCATCGTTTCTTTCACGATATACTTAGTGATCTGATCCAGTATGACGATGATGATCGCTACCCAATAGTTTTTCAAAATCGTTTTCTTTCTTAGGCTTCGGACTGATGTTCTTTTTGTTTTACTTCTTCCAATTTCTTTTTGCACGCGACGTGATACTTGGCGACAAGTACCATTTCGAGGCGCTCTTTTTCGATATCTTTATTGCATATCATACATACGCCGTAAGTGCCGGCTTTGACGCGTTCCATCGCATCGGCTAAGTCGGACAAATATTTATTTTCACGTGCAGCAAGCATGAATTGTTTTTCGCGATCATGCGTATCGCTGCCTTGATCGGCCATGTGGAACGAATAACCCGAGTGATCGCCGGCTGCTTCGCGCGACGTTTCTTCGAGCAATGTCTCCTTGATATAACCCATATCCTTCAGGACTTTATTGATCTCTTCCTGAAGCAGCTTTTTGAAGTATTCAAGGTCCTTCTTCTTCATGATAACCCCTCTCGTTTATGTGAACTACCTTTTTTTCGATTTATCCGCGCACACGGCGCAAGCCGATCTTAAGCGTCGTATCATGGAGCTCCGCATCCCGCACGATTTCACCCTCCGGTGATTGAACGGAAATTTCGGTAGCCAATGTTTCATTCATAATATAATTTTTTTGATTCTGAATTGCTTTCAAAATCGTCGGTTCGGCCTGCAGCGTGATAATGATGCGGTCGGTTACTTCAAAATCCGCGTCTTTGCGCAGGTTTTGTAAGCGATTGATAAATTCACGCGCTATGCCTTCATCCACGAGTTCTGCCGTGAGATGGGTATCCAGGGCTACCGTCAGATCGGCATCCGATTGGACGGCCAAACCTTCTTTTTCTTCATGCAGGATTTCGACATCGACTTTGGTGATCGCCACTTCATGGCCGGCAACATTCAGATCATAATGATCTTTTTCGATCAGGAGCGAAATTTCTTTTTCCGAAAAATCTTTGATCGCTTGTGCCGCCATATTGACATTCTTACCGAATTTCGGGCCAAGTGCTTTAAAATTGGGTTTAGCTTTACGGTTGACCAAACTGCCGGTATCAGTTACAAATTCAATAGCCTTGACGTTGAGTTCATTTTTGATGATGTCACTGAAATCATTGATATGGCCGCGCACCGATTCTTTTTCAGTGACCACGATGATCTTGGCCAAAGGCTGACGCACTTTCAATTCTTTGAGTTCACGCAATGCGCGTCCGAGTTGAACGACGCGACGCGGAGAGCTCATCTTGGTTTCTAAAGCCAAATCCATTTTGGCCTTTTCCGCCTCGGGAAAATAGGCCAAATGAACGCTGGTTTTGTCATCTTCGTTTTGCATCAGGTGGCGATACATCTTTTCTGCAAGGAAAGGACAAAAGGGTGCGATAAGACGGCTCAAGGTTTCAAGTATTTCAAAAAGAGTTTGATACGCCGCTGTTTTATCGCTTCCTTTTTCGCCTTTCCAGAAGCGGCGGCGCGACAGACGGATATACCAGTTGGATAAATCCTGATCAACAAATTCCTGAATCAATTTACCGGCTTTGCAGGTGTCAAATTGGTTCAAATGTTCCGTCACTTCGCGGACGGTGCTATGCAGACGCGATAAAATCCAACGATCAAGTTCCGTACGATCGCTCAACGCGATGGATGCGGCTTTCGGATCGAAGCCGTCAATATTGGCATAGAGCGTGAAAAATTTATACGTCTCAAGCAGCGGACGGAAAAATTTCTTTTTCATTTCCGTCAAGCCTTCGAGGTCAAATCGTTTGGGGAGCCAGATCGGCGTATTGACCAAAAGATACCAGCGTAAAATATCGGCACCGTACTGATCCAGCATTTCAAAAGGATTGACGACATTGCCGAGCGACTTACTCATTTTGCGTCCTTGGCCGTCGAGCACGAGTTCGTTGACTACGACATTTTTATACGGCGCTTTGCCGAATAAAAACGTAGAAATGGACATCAGCGAATAAAACCAACCACGGGTCTGATCCACGCCTTCGCAGATAAAATCGGCGGGATATTGGCGTTCAAAAATTTCTTTATTCTCAAACGGATAATGCCACTGTGCATAAGGCATTGCACCCGAGTCAAACCATACGTCAATGACTTCGGGGGTGCGGGTAAATGTTTTCCCGTCCTTCTCGATCACGACGTGATCTACATAAGGCTTATGCAAATCAAGATCGGCCGGTACGGGCGAACCGTCTTTCATTCGGCCTTTTTGCAGTTCTTCACGGCTGCCGACGCAAATCATTTCGCCGGACTCTTCGTGTACCCATATCGGAAGCGGGGTTCCCCAATAACGATCGCGGGATAACGACCAATCAATATTATTGCGCAACCAATTGCCGAAGCGGCCTTCCTTGATTTCCGGGGGAAACCATTGCACCGTTTCGTTATTGGCCACCATATTGTCTTTATAGGTCGTCGTGCGAATATACCACGCATCGCGGGCGTAGTAGATCAACGGTGTACGATGACGCCAGCAGTGCGGATAACTGTGTTTGAATTTTTCAGAGCGGAAAAGCATGCCCCGCCGTTTGAGGTTAGTGATGATTTCCGGGTCGGCATCTTTGACAAACATGCCTTTGAATTCTTTGACGGCTTCTTCGAATTTTCCTGCAGCATCCACCGGGCGCAGAAAAGGCAATCCGTTGGCTTTACATACTTGGTAGTCGTCTTCGCCGAAAGCCGGCGCCGTATGCACAATGCCGGAACCATCATCGGTCGTAACAAAATCGCCCGCGATCACAAAAAACGCTTTTTTGTCAACCGGGATATCATCAAATAAACGTTCGTATTCCCAGCCAAGGATGTGTGCGCCTTTGAAACGTTCGATAATTTCATAATCTTCTTTTAGTACATCTTTGACGCGGGCTTCAGCCAAAATGAGAAACTGATCTTTATATTTGGCTTTGACGTAATCAATATCTTTGCCGACAGCAAGTGCTACATTGGAAATAAGCGTCCAGGGTGTCGTAGTCCATACCAGAAAATAGGTGTTTTCATGGCCGTGTACTTTCATTTTTACATACACGGAGGGATCGCTTACATCCTGATAACCCTGAGCCACTTCGTGGGATGAAAGCGGTGTACCGCATTTGGGACAATAGGGAACAACTTTGAAGCCTTTGTACACTAAACCTTTTTCAAAATACTGCTTGAGAATCCACCACACGGATTCGACGTAATTATTATCACAGGTGATATACGGATCTTTGAGATCCACCCAATAGCCCATGCGGTCGGTCAGCTGATCCCACAATTCCTTATACGTCCAGACGCTTTCAAAACATTTTTTATTGAAGGCCTCCATGCCGAACGCTTCGATATCTTTTTTGCCGGATAATTTGAGCGATTTTTCAACCTCGATTTCGACGGGAAGCCCGTGCGTATCCCAGCCGCCTTTGCGCTCGACGCGGTAGCCTTGCATCGTCTTGTAGCGGCAGACAAAATCTTTCATTGAACGTGCCAGCACGTGATGAATGCCGGGGCGGCCATTGGCCGTCGGAGGTCCTTCGAAAAACACAAATGGTTTTTTCGGATCACGTTCTTCGACACTGCGCTCAAAAATGCGGTTCTTCTTCCAGAAGTCCAACACTTCGGCGGATAATTTGGCTAATTCGTCTTGCGATTCGATTTCTTTGAACATACTGAGTACCGTATTTGCACGCGAAGCGTAGGTATAAGTCAATTTTTTAAATAAATTGAGGGGCATATATATAAAAAGGCGGGGAGAAAATCAAACAAATAAAGGGCGTTCTAACATCGTTTGGGACAGATGCAATTTATACCGTGCTATCATTCCACTGGATGATTTTGGCCAAGGGTTTTCGCTCGAGATCCGGTACGGTGGCATCTTCCGCGGGATAGCCGACAGGAAAAAGAATGAACGGCTTCTCGTTTTCAGGGCGATTGAGGAGTTTAGATAAAAAATTCATAGGACTGGGTGTGTGCGTCAGTGTGACGAGGCCCATCGTATGAATTGCCGCTATAAAAAGTCCGCAGGCGATACCTACGCTTTCGTGTACATAATAATGCGTTTCTTTACGGCCATCAGGACGTAGGCCGTAGTTTTGGCGAAAACAGACGACGATGTACGGCGCTATTTCGAGAAATGGTTTATGCCAATCGGTGCCAAGCGGAGCCAGCGCTTGGAGCCATTCTTCGGTCATGCGCCCGCCTTCGTAGGAAATTCGTTCTTCGTTCTCAGCGGCTTCGCGGATTTGCTTTTTCAGATCCGGTCTATCTATAACGACCCATGTCCACGGTTGTTTGTGTGCGCCCGACGGGGCGGTATTTGCTGTGCGAATAGCATATTCGATACAAGCGCGAGGCACAGCTTGATTTGAAAAAAAACGGACGCTTCGACGTCTATTCATGTGTTCACAAAACCGCCGGGCTTCCTCGATCATTTGTGATTCGGATTGGCGCTCAAAAGGTAATGGGATGTGTTTGAATGGTTCCGACATACATCATCTCAGTAGGTTTAGTATTTTGCTTCGTATTTCTTCCTGCCGATAAACCGAAACGATTTTTTTCCCGTCGCGCTCGGTGACATAGAAACAATCGGCCACCCCGTCAAGACGTGTACCGATTTTAGCCGAGTGAATATTCAAACCGAGATCGGAAAGTGCGTGGGTGATGGTATACAGCAAACCGATACGATCTGCGGCAAAAATATCAATGATCGTAAAACGACGGTTATCCTCAAAATAAATTTCTGTAGGTTGTTCAGCGATAAATTTTTTTCGCTTCCAGCGATCGCGATGCCGATGCAGGTGGGCGGTGAGTTCTTCCGGTTTTTCCAATACTTCGGTTAAAATCGAACGAATTTTATTTTTTTGAATATCGGTCGTTGGTTTTTGGGACCATTGATCAAAGATGCGAAACTGATCCACGATAATACCGTCTTCGCGGGTATGGATCTGTGCATCTATGATACTGACATCGCATACGCTCAGAGCACCGCATAGTGTCGCAAGGCGGTAGGGCGCGTCGGTGGTGACGACGATGACTTCGGTATATCTTTCGCGATCCGTAAACGAAACCGAAAGTTTGCCGTCGTACACGATGCCGGCGTAGTCCAGTTCCTTCCAAGTCGAAAAGTCTGAACTTTCACCCGCATGGGCTTTGAGTGCATCGTCCGTTCGGAAAAATAGTTCTTGTAGCAAAAGACTTTTCCATTCGGTCCATACGTTTTTATTGGCCGCGGACATGTCTGCATACGTCAGCAGATAGAGCATTCGCAGGCGACGCCGGTCGCCGATGAGTGTTACAAAATTTTGAATGGTCTCCGAATCTTTGAGGTTGCGGCGAAATGCCGTTTGCTCCATATGCAGGTGATTTAAAATCAAAAACTGTATGGTTTCGACACCATCAGTATACTGCAATCGTCGAAAAATATCACCGGCCAGCGTCACGCCGATTTCGCTATGATCTCCGCCGCGGGATTTGCCGATATCATGCAAAAACACCGCCCAGTACAGCTGGTACCGCTCATCCAGTGTGAGCTCTTCATAAATCTGGCGCAGATGTTTTATATCAATGTCTCGAGTCACCTCATCAAAAAATAAGCGTTCCAAAGATTCCACGGCCACGATCAGATGTTCGTCCGTGGTGTATTTATGATAGATGTTATAATTGTAATGCGCGACGATATAACCGAATTCCGGCACCATTTTTTCTAAAAGCGTCAATTCATGCATGGTGCGCAACGTGGATGCGATTTGCCCTTCGCAGCGCCAGATTTCCAAAAAATCGCGGATGACTTCGCGATGCGTGATCAGCGCTTCATCCAGCATATAATGATGCTCACGTAAGGTAGCTTGCAGTGTATCGGAAAGCGTGGCGTTGTACTTTTGTGCAAGGGTAAATATTCGGATCAACCAACGCGGTTCCTTGCGGATGTGTTCACCGAAATCCCCGTTAAATTCTAACGTACGGGCGCCGCCGTGCTGCCAGAGATAAAACCCATTTTCCAACGGAAGTCGTGCATTGTCAGAAGAGGGTTGGGCAAACTTCACATGCAGCTTGTGAATGGCCGTAATGCACGTATGACTGATATGACGTGCCTCGCTGTAATACCGGCGCATAAAAACTTCTACACCTTTGGCCTCAGGGGTATCTTGATATCCGAAATATGTCGCCAATTGCAATTGTACACTGTAGGATAGGCGGTCGTTTCTTCGTTTGGCGAACATATGCAATGCATTACGTACAGCCATCAAAAAATCGGCGGCTTTTTCCGTCCGATCAATTTCATCCGACGATAAAATATGTTGATCGCCCAAAGTACGCAAAGCCACGATGGTGTGCGATGTACTCGTTTTGGTCTCTCGTGAAATCCGGAAAGCCGTCTGGATTACCCAATACAATGTATGCAGATCGCGCAGAGCACCTTTTCCTTCTTTGATATCCGGTTCCAATACACGCTCTGAATTGCCATGATGCCTGTGACGTGCCCGCATGTGTTGAATGCGGGACTGAATGTACGCTTGCGGATCTTGGGTGTGAATACGGTTTTGTACGGCCTGACGAAACTTACTGGCCGTGACAGTATCGCCCGCAATATAGCGCGCATCGAGCAGACTGGTGCGAATCTCCGCATCTTGCAAGGCCAGCGATACACAATCTTCGATTGAGCGTACACTGTGTCCTAACTCCAATCCCATATCCCATAACTGCGCGATGAACGGTTGTATTGATGTCCGAATCGCATCCGGAACAGCGGTCGTACCGTACACCAGATTAATATCAATGTCTGAAAAAAGATTCATTTCCCGTCGGCCGTATCCGCCCAGAGCAAAAATGCATACGGCTTCGTTTTCAAAAAGACGATGCCGAGCGAATACTTCTGTAATAATGCTATCGTAGAGTTCGATGAGAGCTTGCGACGCATTAAAACCCGATTCCGGAGAAGCGGCTTGCGATACGACCGATAGTTTAATATCAACGATTTGTTTTTTTATCCATGCGGGAGGAGCAGAAGACGAGCGAATCGCTGTGCGAAGTTCTTGCAGCGATGAATGAAAATCAGCGATCATGATCGGAATTACGTTTGATGAACCACCGGATCAAGAGGATAAGTGCGATGAGACCTAATATGCTAAAAACCACACGATTGTATTGTGCCATCAGATTTTCAAAAGCTTTCCAGTTGTCACCGAGTACATATCCTGCATAAATCAAAACACCATCCCACATGCACGCGCTCAGAAACGCAAGGGGAATGATCTTACGTTTCTGAAGATGTGTCATACCCGCAAAAAGTGAAATGACGGAGCGTAAACCGCTCAAAAAACGATTAAAAAGAATTACACGGTATCCGTGGCGGGTAAACCATGCCTCGGCTTTTTCAAACGCCGTCGCAGGAAAATACTTAAAATTACGAGACAGGAAAAAATCCTTACCGAAAAAGCGACCGATCTGATACATCGTCATGAAGCCGATTAAATTACCGGCTGTTGCCGTCAGAAAAGTAGGAAGGTAAGACAGGCGTCCTACACCGACCATGCTGGCCGCTAACACCGTCACCATGTCGCCCGGAATCGGAGGAATACAGTTTTCCAAAAAGCCGCTCAGAAAAATAACCAGGTAAATCAAACCGGTATCAAGCGACTGTATCCATTCAAAAAACTGACTGAGTTCCATATATGTTATTCAACGTTCTGTATTTGTTCGCGGATTTTTTCAAGCTCTTCTTTGATGGATACGACGGTGTGTATCACCTCGGACTGGGAAGATTTGGATCCGATGGTGTTGGTTTCGCGTCCCATCTCTTGCACGATAAAATTGAGTTTGCGACCGACCTGTGTTTCTTTGCCCTCGACAAGAGAACGAAACATCTTATTATGACTGCGAAATCGAACCAATTCTTCCGTGATATCCACTTTATCGGCAAGTATGGCCAGTTCCATGTCAAGTCGCTGAGGATCAAAATCGGTGCGTTCTAATAGAAGTTTTACGCGCTCGCGTAACTTTTCAAGTTCTTCGGTGACTGCTGTTTTGGATAATTCGGTGATTTTGTCCAAACGGGTTTCGATCGTTTCGAGCCGATGAATGAAGTCATTTGCCAGTTCTGTGCCTTCGCTGCGGCGCATGCGGTTCATTTCATCCAGCGCTTCGTCAATACAAGTTAAAATATTTTTCCAAAGCGCCTCTTGGGCCTCGGCATCGTTATTGGAAACAAAAATATCATTGTACTGCAGAAGATGTTCCAAACGTACATCCTGCGCTATGCCGGCCTTTTCCGCCGCTTCGCGTAAGGCGGAAGCATATTGCTGAAACACGCTGTGATCAATTTTAAACGAAGCCAGATTGACATCCGGAGACTGAATGGTTAATGACACCGTGATTTTGCCGCGATCAAGTTTGCGTTTCAGAAATTCACGCACCTCGTTTTCTTTAAGAACAAAACTGCGCGGTGATTTCCACGAAAGATCTAAAAAACGATTGTTGACGGAACGCATTTCGACGGAAATGCTGGTTGAACCGAAGATGCGCTCCGATTTTCCGAAGCCGGTCATGCTGTAAATCATACGAGACGTTTGCTCCCAAAGCGGGACTGATGCCAGTTCCACGCTGTTTGTATTATAGTATGTATATCGTTGTATTGCGGTTGCCATCCGAGTATGGCTTTAGCCTTTTCAGCACTTCCGACAAGCACGGCCGGATCTCCGGGCCTGCGTTCGCCGTAGTGAACGGGTATACTTTTGCCCGTTACTTTTTCACTTGCGGCAATAATCTCTTTGACTGAAAAACCCTTACCGTTGCCGAGGTTAAAAAAATCACTGCGGTTCTCACGAACCAAAAAGTCTAACGCTCTAATATGGGCGTCGGCAAGATCGGTAACGTGAATATAATCGCGAACGCATGTACCGTCGGGTGTTTCATAATCGGCACCGTAGACAGTGATGTGCGATCGGCGACCCATCGCAGCATCCAATACGAGCGGAATGAGATGCGTTTCCGGATTGTGATCCTCACCGATACCGCCATCCGGATCGGCACCGGACGCATTAAAATATCGAAGGCATACTGACTTCAAACCATGCGCCCGATCAAAGTCTGACAAAATTTGCTCCACCATTTTTTTGGTTTGCCCGTAGGGATTGATCGGCACCTGAGGGTGTTCTTCCGTCAAAGGCGTTTTTTGCGGTATACCGTACGTCGCACAGGTGGATGAAAAAACTAATTTTTTAACATTATGCCGCACCATCGCTTCTAAAAGATGGAGCGTTGAACCGACATTGTTTTGATAATATTTGCCGGGATTTTCGACCGATTCGCCGACGTAAGCATACGCTGCAAAATGAAGCACGGCCTGCGGTTTGTGTTGTTCAAAAGTCTTTTCGAGCATCGCCATATCCGATAGATCGGCCTGAATCAACGGACAGCCCTGCGCAAAATCCGCATGCCCGAAAATCAGATTATCCAAAATTACGACGTCATGCCCGGCGCGAAGTAACAGGCGGACGGCATGCGAACCGATATATCCGGCGCCGCCGGTAATGAGGATTTTCATGATGTGCGCTTATCTGTAGTTTTCAAATTGCATGGCAAAATCAAAATTTTTCTCCTTGAGCGTTTTGATGATCGCCTGCAGATCGTCAATGTCTTTGGCCTGTACGCGCACTTGATCGCCTTGAATTGAGGCTTGCACTTTCATCTTGAGATCTTTGATCATCGCGACGATTTTTTTGGCCTGATCCTGTTCGATACCGTTTTGTAATTTGATATGCTGACGTACCGTGCTGCCGGACGCTTCTTCGACTTTTCCATATTTCAAGGCTTTGATCGGCACGGCGCGTTTGATCATTTTATTTTGTAAGATATCAATGACCGCTTTGAGTTTAAAATCATCATCGGAATGAATAACGATTTCGTCTTTCCCGAGTTCGATCGTACTTTTGCTGTCTTTAAAATCATAGCGCGTCTGAATTTCTTTAACGGCCTGATTGACAGCATTAGTAAGCTCTTGCATATTGATTTTGGAAACGATATCAAACGAATGCATGTCCGCCATAAAATCTCTCCTTTTATTCGCGGGGCAATTTAACATAATACGGCATAAAAACAATATCCAAGCGGTTATGCCACGCACACATAGATGTCGCCGTTTGTTATTTCGATGGTGTGCGCAGTGAGGTACACATCCGGTTTACCGAGGCACGCACCGTTGCGGATGTCGTATTGCCAGCCGTGCCACTTGCAGGTTAGCGTGTACTCTTTTAGCTCGCCCTGCGAAATCAATGATGCGCGCATGTGTTTGCATAAACCATCGTAGGCGTGCAGTTGACCGTCAATACGATAGATCATGATTTCTTTGGCTAATACCTTGATGGAACGGCCCTGTCCTTCGGCGATTTCGGATTCTTTGCAGACTTTAAATTTTCGCATAAATGTATGATGCGGCGAGGGTATCGGTTAAATAATTTGAATGACCAAACATTTGAGATATTGCGTTTCGCGCATACTCATAAGTATCGGATGGTCTTTGGGCTGCGTGCGCTCTTCCAAGAGCAACGCCTGCCGACCGGCTGCCGTGATTCCTTGAAATACCGTATTCCGAAACGTATCGGGATCGATCGCTTGCGAACAACTGCAAGTAAATAAATAACCGCCGGAGGGAATCGCCTTGGCCGCACGACGATTGATTTCACGGTATCCTTTGATGGCTTCTTTGACTTGCGATTTAGATTTGGCAAATGCGGGCGGGTCAAGGATGATGACATCAAACGATTCCCTGCGATCGTTGATTGCTTTGAGCTCATCAAAAACGTCAACGCATTTAAATTGGCATTGTGTAGTTTGATTGATTTCCGCATGGGTACGGCATTGGGCGATGGCCGCTTCGGAAATATCGAGTCCGATAACTTCCGTCGCACCGCCGAGCGCGGCATGCACGGCCCATCCGCCAAGATGCGTAAAGCAGTCGAGTACTCTTTTTCCGGATGTGAAACGCCTTACATAAGCATGATTTTCTTTTTGGTCCAAAAAAAATCCGGTCTTTTGGCCATGCAGCAGATCGAGGCGAAACAGCAAATTTTGAATCGTCACTTCGATCATAGACGGGCAATCACCATACGCTACACGCACTTCTTCAGACAAATGTTCAAGTTTTCGCACGGCGGAGTCATTGCGCAGAATAATCGCTTTGGGCGAAAATTCACTGCGAATGATATCTACGATCATGTCTTGATGGATATCCATGCCTGCGGTGAGAATTTGCATAACCCAATAATCGCCGTACCGATCTATAGTTAGTCCCGGCAGGTCATCGGATTCGCCGAAAACGACCCGGTAACAGGATTGGTCCGCGTAAAAAACCTGTCGCCGCTCGTAAGCATTCCGGATGCGTTCGAGAAAAAAATGACGATTGATTTCAACCGGTTTAAAGCTCAGGATGCGCACGGCAATAAGCGAATAGGGATTAATATATCCCACACCGACAGGATAACCGTTGGCATCCGTTATTTTGACGGACTCGCCGGGCTCATACGATTTGAGCGAGTCATGGATTTCGTTGCTGAATATCCACCGATGACCGTTGCGAATGCGGTGATCGTGTTTGGGCTTGAGTTGTATAGTTTTCATGGCGGACGAAAATATATGATTTGCATGTGATAAGCAAACGTAAGAAACTTTGCCGTGATTTAAGATCGTATGGATAAATGAGATACACCTGTTCATGCGTATGTAAGAGTGGTTTTTACGGCGTACTAAAAATACATGTGAATTATTTTCATGCTCAAGCGCTGTATTTTGTGATCCGACGAAAGATTTAACAATGCGATTGTGGAGGTGTTACTTACGATAAAACTAACGTTGAATCGTAACGGTTTTTTTAAAGATAAACCGAGGTTAATTTTTTGAATTTTCTGATTGACAATCCTTATTGAGTTGTATATCTTCGCCCAGTTTTAGAATAATATTACACCTAACGTTATAGGAGTTTTGCAATGCCCAATCATAAGTCCGCGGTCGAGCGTGTTCGCCGAAACAAAAAGCAGCAGGACAAAAACAAAAATCATAAACGCCAGATGAAAGAGGCGGTCAAAGCGGTCACCACGGCTAAAGACAAAAAAACGGCCCAGGATCAATTGAAACAAACCGTCAGCGTACTGGACAAACTTGTGGTCAAAGGTATCATCCACAAGAACCAAGCGGCCAATCAAAAATCGAAATTAGCTAAAAAAGTGCAAGCTTTGGCTTAATTTTTTATTTTATTGTAATAAAAAAGGCCCGGTGCATTCGCATCGGGCTTTTTTTTATTCTTCTACCTTTAATTCGATTTTTTGAGCCTCTTCCATAAAGACCTGCCGATCATAAAACGGAATTTTTTCATCCCCCACATATTGATAGCGCTCATGACCGCGACCTGCGATCACTACAAAATCGCCTTCTTGTGCAATCTGAAGGCTTCGGCGAATAGCTTCACGCCGATCTATGATGATTTCGTGCCGCGTTCCGGATAACTCACGCGTGATATCCTGGATGATGGCTTCCGGTGATTCGTGATGAATATCATCCGTCGTAATGATTGTGTGTTCGGAAGCGGTTGTAGCTATTTTTCCCATCATCGGTCGTTTTGAAGGATCGCGGCTGCCGGGGCAACCGAATACCGTAATAAGGCGACGACCCTGAGGTTTTATTCGGTTCACCTCTTGTAAAAGTTTTTCCAATCCGTCCGGCGTGTGGGCAAAATCAATGATAACATTAAATGTACCGGCTTTGTACCAATTAAAACGTCCGTCCACCGTCGGCAGCGTGGGAAATTTTTCAGCACCGACGGCCATGTCTAGGCCGAGCCCTTCAAGAACACCGTAAGCGGCCAATGCGTTATACGCGTTAAATTCTCCGATCATGCGTGTCTCTATAGCGGCGGATTTTCCGTCTTGAACAAAGACGATAGTCTGAAGGCGTGAATCGGGATTAAATTTTATTTTTTCCAATCTTAACGTGGCACTATTTTTTTTGCCATATTCTACGATGCGGTGACCGGAGGGGACCGATTTGCGCATACCTCCGCTAAAATCATCATCTCCGTTGATCACGGCAAAACCGATCGGTTTGAGCATGCTAAAGAGTAAAGCCTTGGTCGAAAAATAATCGTCCATCGAAGCGTGCAGTTCACGATGTTCGTGCGTCAGATTGGTAAATACCGCCGCATCAAAACGAAGGCCCCATACACGTTTAAGTTTGAGTGCGTGCGAAGAAACTTCCATGACAACATGCGTTGCACCTTTATCCATACCTTCGCGCAGATATTTGTGGAGCATTGGAGCGGGCGGTGTTGTAAAATCCGTCGGTATGATTCGGCCGCACACTTCAAACCCCGTCGTACCCAGAAACACGGTTTTGTGGCCCAATGCCTTAAGAGTTTCATTGATAAATTTGGCTGTTGTCGTTTTTCCGTTGGTGCCTGTAATACCGATAAAAGCCATAGGCGCATTGGTCGTGCCGTAAAAAGAAGCGGAGGACTCCGCCATAAACTGAGTCAGGTTTTCTACCTGTACGTAAGTCACGCGGGTTTTGGGAGGGAATTGTACTTTAGCGTATAATTCGTCCGATACGATGACGGACGCGCCTTTTTGTATGGCGTGCGCTATGAATTTGTTACCGTCTTTTTGCGTACCACGGATGGCGTAAAAAATGTTATCCTTTTGTGCAAAACGTGAATCGGTACAAAGTCCGGTAACGGTGAGGCTCGTGCTGCCATAAACATTGCGTACTAAAGCGTTATTATTAAGAATCTCACGTAATGTTTTTTTCATGATCCGGTTTTTCAGAATGTTGTTGTTTGACGAAGTATTTTACAACCGCTTCCATATTGTTGGAGAATTTCTTGAGAGCATCTACGGTTTCCGCGTAACGTTCGCTGGATGCGGCTAATGCGCGCATATCAGCGGAAATATCGTTAAATGAAAAGGATATCTGCCGATTGGCCAAACGCTGTTGATTGATCGATATATATATTTGTTTGGCCGCATCGGAGGAACGTTGCGCCCATTCTAAAATTTCTTTGAGGTTCGTCAGTGTTTGTTGGGCCATATCGGCGCTGCTGACCGTATGTTCGGAAGTTTCTTGCGCGACGGTGACTAAGCGCGTTGTGGCCTCCTGTACCTGATCAATCATACGTTGAATGTTTTTAACGGAACTCGTAACACGATCCGAAAGCGACCGTACTTCATTGGCAACGACTTTGAATCGTTTGCCGTGTTCGCCGGCGGAACTGGCCTCAATCGTGGCGTTAAGTGCGATGAGATTGGTCTCGTCGGCTACCGAGTTAATGAAACGCAAAATTTGCTCGATTTCCTGAATACTTTCGCTGAGTTGAATAACTTCGGAGAGACTGAGTTGATTTTTGGATTCGACATCCTTGATCATGCGTACGGTTTCTTCCATGCGAAGAACGCCTTTTTTAGCCGATCGTTCTGTATCTTCGGCTTGACCGACGACGGCGCTTGCATGATCGGCGATTTGATTGGATGAGCGAACCATTTCCTCCAATGTCGAGGAGGTTTCTGACAGCGAAGAAGATTGGCGTACCAACGATTGATTTTGATCGGAAGAGATCGCGGCAATTTTATTAGTCGTCGTATACATATCTACACCGTTACGTTGCAGATAATTAATACGGTCCCGGATTTTATGCACGGCGGAGTCTAACTGGATTAGTAGAAAGCCCATACCGTGAGGTGTGCGGTATTTTTTGGAGCCCGAAAAATCGCCAACTTCAAGTTTATGAATCTCTTTCGATAAATCACGGAGTACACCGTCCAATGAAACCGATAAAATGATGACGATACCAAAAGTGCAGGCGGTCATCATACCCACCGCAATGAGAAGTGAGTGCTGAAGTTGAAAGGTTTGTTGTGAAAGGAAATCATGCATTGCCGCTGTTGTCGGGAAATGGTCTATAGTAAATGAACGGAGGTAATCATTGTATGCGTCGATTATAAACCACACGCTGATGCCAACACTGATTACTGAAACTGAAGCGACGGTCACGTACAATCGACTCATACGGTGCGACGCCGTGTCGGCAATCTGAAGATTTTTGCGGTGTTCACGGATAAAAAGGATCAAGGCTGCGGCCCAGCGTTCGGTAAGGATGTAGTTGAATAGCGCCGCGTACATCGTACCGATACCCATTCCGGAGAGCATGGCAGTTGACTGCGGAAAAATAAGAGTGAAAGGAATGATGGCGACTAAAATGAATACGACCAATTCGGCCCATGTATTGCGACCGGGAAAGCGTAAAAGTTCGTGTACGGCACCCTGCGCGTCGTCGAAACTCACACTCTGTCCGCCTAAGAAGCGATGCACAGCGTGGCGGGCGTGCCGAATGAGTCGTCGTTGTATGAGCGCCAGCAACATGATCCAAACAAGAAAAGAAATCGTAAGGGCAACAATCAATGTTTCCCGCGAAATCGCGCGCTCTGAAAAAGGAATCATAGCGGCGTAGGCCCACGCAAAAATCGGTACGAGGATATAGCCGATTTTAGTGGATATGTAGGAATCCGCAAAATAACGGACTGTCAGCGTTTCTAAACGTTTTTTAAAAGAGGAGAAAATCATATTGATGAATATTGACCCGATTATTGTACCGATTGTAATACTTTTTGATGTGGCTTTCAACAAGAAAGGAGAACGGAGGAGTGTAAAAAAAAAGGCTGTTCCAAAGTTGGAACAGCCTGTATCTTTAATCGAGATATTTGCTCAATTATTGATCTTTACGAAAACCGCCGCGATCACGGCCGCCGAAGGGCTTTTTTTCCATCGGTTTGGCTTCGTTGACGATCAGAGGACGTTCCATAAAGGAATAGTTATGGAACATTTCTTTGGCTTTTTCAGCTTCTTCAGCCGTTGCCATTTCGACAAAACCAAAGCCTTTGGACTTCCCCGACAACTTGTCTACAATGATTTTGGCTGAGGTGACCGAACCAGCTTGCGAAAAGAGCTGGGTAAGACCATCGTCATCAGCGCGGTAGGACAGGTTGCCCACGTACAGTTTGTTTGAGTTCATGCGAACATCTCCTTCAGAAAAAAAAATCATGGGTTAAATACAAAAAACCTCAAAGCGCCCATTCACTTTGAGGTTGTAAAACTTTATACACACGAAATGGCTTTAAGACGGGAATAAGTCACAAAGACAAGACCGGAAAAAGAATACTTGCTCAATCGAGCATCGAAACTTTTAAAACAATTAACAAATAACAAAAAGCATTCACACTGCTTACAATTCAAATATGACTAATGCATAAAACGAAGTCAAGAAAATAATTAAGTAATTTTTCAAACGGCACAGAAGGGAAATCGGGGCTAGTTTTAGACCGTTTGATGCGGCATGGAGTAAAAACAAATTTGACATTCGAGAGGGAATCAGCTATATTTTTTGCGACCAAAAAAGATTATATGTACAGCTATTGCGAGTGCAATTTAGTGGTAGAATGTTCGTCACGCAAAATGCGTGACTGGACGTCGCGAGTAAGATTACAAAGATAACTGATACCTAGTCTGAGAAGTAATAAGACAGTATTTAATGCGAGAGTAATTCAGTGGTAGAATGCCGTCACGCAAAATGCGTGACTGGACGTCGCGAGTAAGATTACAAAGATAACTGATACCTAGTC